>JBHAFO010000131.1:0-16866 GCA_041856145.1 Alloprevotella sp. | reverse complement strand
CACTTGGAACGAAATCCGCAAGATGCTATAAATCTGCCCGCCCCCTCTTTTTGTATAGATAAATCCGTATCTTTGTAAACAACGGACGTTCCGCTACGCCGTGGCAAAGGAGCGTCCGTTTACATTACCACGACAAAAGTTTTCCGAATGAGTATTACTTCCCTCGTGCGCCCCTATTTCGCACACCGCTACCGCAAGATAGAACGCTTTTTTACCACTGCCGAAGCTACGCAACGCCGTGTGTTGGCACAGCTCCTTGATAAAGGTCGGCGGACGGAATGGGGAGAGCAATATCAGTTTGCGAAGTGTCGTTCTTACGAAGACTTCGTACGTCTCGCACCCCTCACGACTTACGAAGACTTGAAACACGCCATTGACCGTATGCGCCGTGGAGAGAAGGACATTCTTTGGCCAGGCGTTGTGCGCTGGTATGCCAAATCTTCAGGCACGACCAATGACAAGAGCAAGTTCATTCCTGTTACGGCAGATGCTCTCAAGGACACCCACTATCGGGGAGGCACTGACGCAGTTGCCATCTATTTGCACAACCATCCCCGCTCAAATATCTTTGGCGGTCGCGCCCTTATCCTTGGCGGTTCGCACGCGCCCAACTACAATACGCCCCATTCTCTTGTGGGCGACCTCAGTGCCATTCTCATTGAGAATATTCCCGCTTTCGCCTCTCTTTTCCGCACGCCCAAGAAGGAAGTGGCGTTGCTCTCAGACTTTGAAGAAAAGCGCGACCGTATTGCCAAGGCAGCCATTCATCAACGTGTGACAAATATCAGTGGCGTGCCATCGTGGATGATGAGCGTGTTGAATCGGGCACTTGAAATTACGGGTAAAAGCACCATTGCGGAGATTTGGCCAGACTTGGAAGTGTTTTTCCATGGTGGTGTGGCATTTACGCCCTATCGCGAGCAATACCTCCGCCTGATGGGCAATCCCGAGATGCGCTACGAAGAAACCTACAATGCCTCGGAGGGCTTCTTCGGATTGCAGAACGATCCCACAGATCCCGCCATGTTGCTGATGCTCGACTATGGCGTGTTTTACGAATTTGTACCCTTGGAGGAAATTGACAGCTCAACGCCCACCATTCTCCCGCTTTGGGAAGTGGAAGTGGGGCGTAATTATGCGTTAGTCATCACCACTTCGAGCGGTTTGTGGCGTTACATGATTGGCGACACCGTGCGGTTCACCTCCACTGAGCCTTACAAGTTTATCATCTCTGGGCGCACGAAGAGTTTCATCAATGCCTTTGGCGAAGAACTCATCGTGGACAATGCAGAGCAAGGCTTGCAGAAAGCCTGTGCCCTCACGGGAGCAGAAGTGAATGAGTACACTGCCGCTCCAGTCTTTATGGACGAGAATGGGCGTTGTCGCCACCAGTGGGTCATCGAGTTCACTGTGCCACCTTCCGACCTCAACCTTTTCCGTCAAACCCTCGACCAAGCGTTGCAAGCCATCAATTCCGATTACGAGGCAAAGCGTTTCAAAGACCTCACGTTGCAGGAGTTGGAAATTGTGGTGGCTCGTCCTGGTTTGTTCACGGCTTGGCTCGCCTCTCGGGGCAAGCTCGGCGGACAGAACAAAGTGCCCCGCCTTTCCAACAACCGCACCATCATTGAAGAAGTCCTGCGGTTGAACACGCCCGAATAGCGAATGACTTTTCGCTAAGCCAAGCGGACAGAGCCAAGCGAGTCTTCGTTTGGGCGATGCCGTGGCAAGAAAGGTCTGCGTTAAGCAAACGATTCTCTTCGCCTTGAGGACGTGCCGTAGGGGCAGGAGATAGCCTGCCTGCAAAATGCGTCAGTCGTTTCTGACAATGGTTCACGCCCACTCACGAATGCCCGCAAATCCACTCTCCCTCGGCTCTCGGTTGTATGGCTATTGCTAAAAACGCTTTCCTCAATCAACTGCGTAAAAAGTACCCTGCCTCTCGCAGACAGACAGTATTCCTCCCCTCACTTTTCCAACTCGTTCGATCGGCAATCAAGTAAGGGCAAGAGGTGACAAATGGCGTTAGATAATATCTATTCATAGTTCCACTCTAATCTCTCTCCCATTTCTATGAATTTCCCCCTCTTTCGTAACGTGCCAGAGAGCGCACTGACAGAGTTTCTCTATGGCGTTCCCTCCCAACTTCGGGTACTCAAAAGTGGCGATGTCCTTTTCCGTCAAGGCGATCTGTGCGAGAATCTTCATGTCTTGGCGAAGGGAAAAGTGCGAGCACAGATGAAGTCGGAGGGAAAGGTGCTGACCATAGAGGAATTCACAGGGCCTACGCTCCTCGCCTCTGCCATTGTGTTCACGAGCGACCCCCGCTTTCCCGTCACAGCCACTGCCACGACCGATGCCGAGGTCTTCGTCATTGCCCGCAGTCGCTTTGTCGATTTTATGCTGGCGCACCGCAGTGTTTTGGAGGGCTTCCTTTCCGATGTCAGTGAGCGCACCCTGTTCCTCTCCCAGCGGTTGAAATCTTTTGCACTCCAAAGTCTAAAAACTCGCCTATTGGAATATCTTTCCGTTCATGGTCGCATCGACAACCAAGAGGAGGTTGCCAAAATCATGGGCGTTGCTCGTCCCTCCCTTTCCCGCGCCTTGGCAGAATTGATTGCCGAGGGAAAGGTGCAGAAGTAGGGAGCAAAATTTGGAACGGTCTATCCTTTGGTCGCATTGCCATCGCAGTGCGACTATTTTTATGCGCTTTCGGCAAATCCTACCACGGCACTGCATCAATCAACCGCCGCCTCCTTACTCACTGTCCTTCTTGGACTGGGCGAACCAGAAAGGTGTATGAAATGTTGAGTTGCGGTAATAGGTTGTAATTCTGTTGTTTGTGTTGGTGGGTGAGTGCTGCTTTGCGAGCGTTCCTACATCGCGATACAAAATTCCTTGCCTGCTGTTTTATGTTTCTTAAACTAAGATTAACACGCAAGAATTGCAAGAATTTTCTTTCTGCCCCTGTTGTTAATCTCTGAAGGCTTGGAGAATTTCCGCCAAGCCTTCAAGATTTTCCGCGAAGGCTTGAAAAAGATGCGGGAGGCGTGGGCAGAAAAATCGAGTTGCGCCTCTTGGAGGAGCGATTGGGGGGCAAAAAACAAGGGAAGATGGACATCATCCGCCATCTTCCCTTTTGCTTACTGCAAAGATAGCACTTCGAGAAACGAAATGCAAGGGCAGTTGTTGCGAAAACTTAAAGTCGTCGTCCGTCTTTAAGGATTTGAAGTTTGTTGCCCGCAATCTCGTTCTCCCATGATGCAGACAAACACGTCTCGTTGCCTGCCTCTATCCGCTTAACAGTGCAAAACACCCTGCCCAACGGTTTGTTAAAAACAAAACCACCCTCTACGCAATTCTGCGAGAGGGTGGTCAGAAAAGTCTATCAAACTTTATAAAATCATCGTGAGAAGATTCTTTCTTACTTACGCAAGCCGAGAGCCTTGATGAGTGCGCGGTAACGCTCGATGTCCTTGCCCTTGAGATAGTTGAGCAATGCACGACGCTTACCTACGAGCTTCACGAGAGACTTCTCAGTCACGTGGTCCTTACGATTGCCCTTCACGTGCTCTGTGAGGTGCTGAATACGGAAAGTAAAGAGAGCAACCTGGCTTTCTACAGACCCTGTGTCAGAGGCGTTCTGGCCGTGCTTCTCAAAGATCTCCTTCTTCTTGATAGAATCTAAATACATAGTTGTAATTTTAGTAATTAAAGGATTTGAATTTTTAGATGCTTCGAAAGCGTGGCAAAGGTAGGACTTTTATTCCGACTAACCAAGAGAAAAAATCAGAATGTGAGAGGAATACAATTTTTATGCGCTCATCGTGGAGTGAGCAAGAGTCGCAGGAGTGTCATTATGCTATCATATTGAAATCTACACATGGCAAAAACTTTATCCTCAAAGCTGAAAATTCTTTCATTTTGCTTTGTTGAGTTGTCAAATATGCGTACATTCGCCACATCAATAGGAAACAATTCTGTTATGAACGGAAAGACAATCGTGATAGGTGTCATCGGAGCCGATGTGCATGCTGTCGGAAATAAAATCATCGACCTCACGTTGCGAAAGGAAGGTTTCGAGGTGGTCAATCTCGGCGTGATGGTGTCGCAGGAGGAATTCATCGATGCTGCGGTGGAGACGAATGCGGACGCTATCATTGTATCGTCGCTCTACGGTCATGGTGAGATCGACTGCAACGGACTGCGGGCGAAATGTGAGGAGGCTGGTTTGAAGGATATTCCTCTGCTCGTAGGCGGTAATCTCGTTGTGGGAAAACAAAATTTCGACGAGGTGGAGGAGCGCTTTCTGGCGATGGGATTTAGTAAAGTGTACCCTCCCAACACGCCGATAGAGACCACTCTTCCCGACATCTATCAGCTCATTGAAGAAGCGGAGGCAAGGAAACGGAACGCTTCTTAGCCCTCCTGCCGAGAAGAAGGCTTCGGGACAAAAGAACCACCCATTATAGCAAAAGAAGATGCGCTACCTGACTGTGGACATAGGCAGCACGTACACCAAAGTGACAGCCATTGACGGCGAAAAAAGGTGTATCGCTGGCACGGCACAAGCCTTTACCACCATCGACACCCATGTGATGGAGGGTTTTCACGAGGCTTTGGCATTGCTGGAGGCAAAGGTTGGGCGTTGGAGCGATGCTCCGCTCTTGGCTTGCTCCTCTGCGGCTGGCGGTTTGAAGATGGTGGCGATTGGACTTGTACCCGACCTCACAGCCAAGGCTGCGCGCACAGCGGCGTCTAACGCTGGAGCAAAGGTGGTGAAGACCTATTCCTACGAAATTTCCAACGAAGAAGCGATGGAAATTGAAGCCATTGCGCCCGATATAGTCCTGCTTTGTGGCGGTACAGATGGCGGTAACAAAGAAGTGATCCTTGCCAATGCCCAACGCCTTTGTAGCCTCAAGGGCAATTTCACTACGGTGGTGGCAGGCAACAAGAGCGCAGCAGACGAAATTGCAGGCATATTCAGTCGGGCGGGGCGTAGTTTCCGCATCGTTGCCAACGTGATGCCACGTTTCAACGAACTGTGCATTGAGCCTGCAAGAGACGCCATTCGGCAATTATTTATCGAACAAATTGTGAATGCCAAAGGCTTGAGCGAATTGCAAGCTGCGGCAGAAAATGATATAATCCCCACGCCCCTCGCTGTGCTGTACGCCTGCGAACTCCTCAGCAAGGGCACCCGTCAATACGCTGGTAAGGGCGACCTTTTGGTGGTCGATATTGGCGGTGCCACAACCGATGTATATTCCATGGCTTCTGGTGCTCCGTCACAAGAGGGCATGCTAATAAAAGGCCTCACAGAACCGTGGGCAAAGCGCACAGTGGAGGGCGATTTGGGGATGCGTTATAGCCTGACGCATGTGCTCGAAGCGGTGGGCGCAGAAGCTGTGGCTGTACGAAGCAAAACGAGGGCGCAACAGGTGGAAAAATATGTGGCGCAATGCACTGCCACTCCTACCCTACTTCCGCTCCCAAATAGCGATGAAGAGCGCATCGAAGTGGCATTAGGGCGCGAAGCCGTCGCCTTGGCTGTGCGCCGTCACTGCGGGCGGGTGGAACAGCTCTATACACCTCTCGGACTGATGCACACCCTTGAAGGAAAGGACTTGCAGGACTTGCCTCTCGTGATTGGGGTGGGCGGAGTTTTGCACCACGGGCGCTGTGCCACCGAGATACTCGAGGGCGCAAAGTTTGATCTGCAGCACGCCACTTCAGCAATGCCTCGTCAGCCACAACTTGCCCTTGACGGGCAGTATGTCTTCGCAGCCCTCGGACTCCTCTCCCTCGTGACGCCCGATTTAGCCTTTGAGCTATTGGAACAAGATCTTTATTTCTTATAAATACAGCATACATTCTATGATTAAGAATGAGAAACTCTCCGAAGCCGAGTTCATGGCAGAACGTGCCGAGGTGCTTCAACATTGGCCAACTGGCAAGGGCGTGGACTTCCAGGAGGCTGTGGATTATCAGCTCTCCATAGAGAAGCGCAAACGCTTTGGGGTGAAGCTCGAAGCGGCACAGCGGGAAGGCTACACGCTGATACAGCCCCGTGCTGGCGTGGCACTCTATCAGGAGCAAATCGAACTGCTCCAATTTCTCGAAAGAGAGGGTGGCGCAGATCTTTTGCCCTCCACTGTGGATAGCTACACCCGCCTCAATCGCTACGAGGAAGTGGAGATAGGTATCGAGAAAAGTAAACTCTCGGGGCGAAGCATGCTCAACGGTTTTCCGATAGTCAATTACGGAGTTCAGATCTGTAGGGCAGTGACAAGTTCTCTCCAGAGTCCTGTTCAAGTTCGACACGGGACTCCGGACGCCCGCCTGCTCACGGAGATTTCCATTGCTGGGGGATTTACTTCTTACGAAGGCGGGGGTATCTCGTACAATGTGCCTTACTCGAAAAATCACTCCATAGAGAAAGTGATCCGCCACTGGCAATACGCCGACCGTCTTGTGGGTATGTATGAAGAAGCAGGCGTCTCTATCAATCGCGAACCCTTTGGTCCGCTCACCGGCACGCTCATTCCGCCTTGCATTTCCAACTCCGTCGCCATTATTGAGGCGCTTCTCGCTGCCACGCAAGGCGTGAAAGACATCACCGTGGGGTATGGGCAGTGTGGCAATCTTATACAGGACATTGCAGCGATGCGCGCATTGGAAAGACAGACGAGGCACTACCTGCACAAATTTGAAATGGACGATGTGCGCATTTCCACGGTGTTTCACCAATGGATGGGCGGTTTCCCGGAAGACGAGTCGAAGGCTTATGGCGTGATCTCTTGGGGCGCAGCGGCAGCCGCACTCTCCAAGGCGACAAAGGTAATTGTCAAGACGCCACACGAAGCCTTTGGCGTGCCCACAAAGGAGGCGAACGTTTGCGGTTTGAGAGATACAAAACAAGTCATCTCGATGTTGCGTGACCAAGACTTGCGCCAAATCCCTGAAGTGGTACGGGAAAGTGAAATCATAGAAGCCGAGGTTACTTGCATCCTTGACCGCGTGGAGCGTCTCGGGAAAGGCGACTTCGCAGTCGGGGCTGTGGCTGCTTTCGAGGCTGGAGTGCTGGACGTGCCATTTGCACCCAATCGCTACAACAAGGGACACGTACTTCCTGCGCGCGACAACAATGGGGCAGTGCGCATTCTTGAGATGGGAAATTTACCATTCAGCGCAGACCTTTTCGACTTCCACCGCATGAAGCTCGAAGAGCGGGCGTTGAAAGAAAACCGTCCTGTGTCGATGCAAATGGTGATTGACGATGTTTATGCCATTGAGAAGGGACGACTCGTTGGCCGTCCTGAGCAACAAGGATTGTCTATATAGTATCCACTTCAAACAGCTTGCGTTATGAAAATTAAGAAAGTAGTTTGTGCCGCAGGAAAGACAGGTTTCTTCTTCGACGATCAGAAGGCGATTAAAGCTGGGGCACGCAACGATGGTAATTTTTATACGGGTGAACCGCTCACACCGGGCTTTTCCGCTGTGCGCCAGACGGGCGAAAGCATTTCCGTTCTCTTCCTCTTGGAAGATGGTCAGGTGGCACATGGCGATTGTGCCGCTGTGCAATATTCGGGAGCAGGCGGTCGTGACCCGCTCTTCCTCGCCTCGCAGTTTATCCCCATCATTGAGCAAGAAATTGCGCCCCTCTACGAAGGTCGTGAAGTGACCACTTTCCGTGAACTTTCAGCCCTCGTGGACACCGCCCTAAGCCCCACGACAGGACAAATCTACCACACAGCCCTGCGTTATGGCATCACCCAAACCTGCTTGGACGCTGTGGCTAAGGCGACGCACCGCCTCATGGCAGAAGTAGTGGCAGAGGAATACGGCACGGCAGTAAGTGAAACGATGATTCCCATCTTTATGCAGAGTGGCGATGACCGCTATCTCAACGCCGACAAGATGATCATGAAAGGAGCGGCGGTGCTTCCCCATGCTTTGTTCAACCATGTTGAGGACAAGGTGGGCTTGCAAGGTGAAAAGATACGCGACTATCTGCTTTGGTTGCGCAACCGTGTGCTGACGCACAAACCTTTTGAGAGTTACAACCCCACTTTCCACATCGACGTCTACGGCACTTTGGGCATCATCTTCCACAACGACGCCAAACGGATAGCCTCCTATGTGGCAGAGCTTGCCGAGGTGGCGCGTCCCTTCCGCCTCCGTGTTGAAGGGCCAGTGGATATGGGCAACAAGCCTGCGCAGATCGAAGCCCTTGCAAGCATCCGTCGTGAACTGGAAGCCCTTGGTTCTGACGCAGAAATCGTGGCAGACGAATGGTGCAATACCTTGGAGGATATCCGTGAGTTTACGGATGCCAAGGCAGGACACATGGCACAGATCAAGACGCCCGACCTCGGGGGCATCAATAATGCCATTGAGGCAGTGCTCTATTGCAAGGAGAATGGTATGGGGGCGTATCTCGGCGGCACGTGCAACGAGACCAATCGCTCTGCCGAGGTGTGCGCACACATCGCCATGGCTACCCAGCCCGTGCAGTACCTTGCCAAGCCTGGTATGGGAGTGGATGAAGGTTATATGATCGTCTTCAACGAAATGAGTCGCATTCTTGCTCTGCACACAAACAAATAGGGACGAGGTTATGAAACAAATCAAAGTTCTTTCGCCTACTGCCATCTTGGGCTACGGCTTCCCTGAAGAATCGTTCCGGGAGGGCATGCGCCGACAACCCGATGTGATTGCCTGCGACGCAGGGTCTACTGATCCTGGACCTTACTACCTTGGCGCAGGCATTTCCTTCACGGATCGCAACGCCGTGAAGCGTGACCTTGCCATCATTCTGCCCGCTGCCATCGAAGCGGGTATCCCCGTGGTCATCGGCACTGCGGGGGGCTGTGGCGCGAAGCCTCATGTAGACGCCACAGTCGATATAGTCCGTGAAATTGCGAGGGAGCAAGACCTCCATTTCCGCCTTGCCGTGATTCTTTCCGACTTCTCGCACGAAAGCGTGAAAGAGGCGCGGAAAAACGGTCGTCTATCGCCCCTTGGCCCTGCACAGGAGGTTGAAGATGCAGACATAGACGCTTGTGTACACATCGTGGGGCAGATGGGCGAAGAACCCTTTATCAAAGCCTTGGACGAAGGCGCACAAGTGATTCTTGCGGGGCGTTCGTACGACCCTGCAGAGTTTGCAGCCGTGCCCATCCGCGCAGGTTTCGACCGCGCCTTAGCCACCCACATGGGCAAGATCCTTGAATGTGCCGCCATTACAGCCCTTCCAGGAAGCGGTAGCGACTGTATGTTCGGTACGCTCTACGAGGATCATTTCGTTCTCGAGCCTCTCTCGCCCCACCGCCAATGCACCACGCTTTCCGTCGCTGCCCATTCGCTCTACGAGAAGAGCGACCCCTATTTCCTCCCAGGGCCTGGCGGAGCGATAGACCTCTACGAAACAAAATTTGAACAGCTCGACGAGCGTCGGGTCAAGGTGTCTGGCACACGCTGGAAGCCCACAGACAATTATTGCGTCAAACTTGAGGGCGCGCGCCGTGTGGGCTATCGCACCATCTCGCCTGCGGCAACGCACGACCCCGTGATGATTGCTCAGATTGATGGCATCGTGGAACAAGTGCGCCTGCGGGTTGAGGACAATTTCAAGGCGAGTAATTTTGGCAACTTCTTCCTCGACTTCAAAATTTATGGCAAGCAGGGTGTCATGCGCCTATTCCCAAATACGCCCACCTCGCAGAGCGACGAATTGCTCATCATCATCGAAGCCGTGGCAAGCACCCAAGAGGCAGCGAACACCTTGTGCAGTTTTGCCCGTAGCACCCTCCTGCATTATGGTTACGAGGGGCGTATTTCCACAGCAGGCAATCTCGCTTTCCCCTTCTCACCCTCCGATTGCAAGATGGGGGCTGTCTATGAATTTGGGCTATATCACCTCCTCGAAGTGGACTCTCCACTAACGCCATTCCCCATCACTTACGAAAATCTTTAACCCCATTCTTATGGCACAACACCGCCTTATCGACTTGGCTTCCGTGATTCGCAGTAAGAACTCGGGGCCTTACGAACTCACTTTCGACATCATTTTCCGCGATTTCGATACTTACCATGCCGTGAAGCAGGCTCAGGCGATTCGCTCCGAGGACTTCTGTGCCCTTTATGGCATTCCTCCTACAGATGTCCTGCACCTCGTCTATTTCGATCCAGCCAAGGCAGTGAAAATCACCATTCGCCGTCCCATTCCTTCGGGCGCATTAGGCGAAACCGATGTGTATGGCGCACAGCAACACGCCCCCTTGATGTCGATGAAACTAACGTTCTAAGCACCACCCCTTGGCAGGAAAAAATTGTTTGCACTTCTTCAGCCTCCTTTACTGACGCTGAAAATGGGTCAGAAAGTGCGGACGCTCCGTCCTGAATGCCAGTCGATGGTGGGCGGAGTGCTGGAAGAGTCTGCATCAGCCCTTGGACAGCGAACATTGTTGAAGGTTTTCAGACCATGTGTTCTTGTTCTTGCGAGAGGAAAGAGGCTGACAGCTTTTCTCAGCGCAGGCAGATTTATGATTCTTATGCAAAAAATAACAGAGGGAGGCTCGGAGTGAAAACGCCCTGCGCCTGCCGTAAAAACGCGAAGGCTTGGAAAAATGACGGGAGGCGCAGGGCGTTTTTTCAAGTTGCGCCTCTTGGAGGAGCAAGATTGGGTGAAAAAGAAAGGGAAGATGGTCGTGATGCACCATCTTCCCTTTTGTCTACTGCAAAGATAACACATCGAAGGGCAAAATGCAAGGGCAGTTGTTGCGAAAGCTTAAAGTCGTCATTCGTCTTTAAGAAATGCGTGGGCGAACATCGGGAGAAGCATTTTTTAGCCCCGCATAAAAAAATGCCTCCTGGTGTGCTCGGTGTTTACAAAAAACATTAACTTTGCTACAAATCACTATCTTTTTATATTACAATGAAAAAGTATTTCCTCTTCCTCTTCATGGCAATTTCTGCCACCTTGGTCATGGCGCAAAGTAAGCACCTTCTGCGTCTAAATCTCCCCGTAGGGAAAATGATGAACTATTCCCTCAAGGCAACAGTTTTCATCTTCTCGTCCGATGAAAAGGAGATGCGTATGGATATGGATATGGGACTTGATAATCGTTGTGTCGCCAAGGAAAATGGCATTTATAGGCTCGAGCAAAAAATCACATCGCTTTCTGCAACAGTAAGCATGGGCGAAGAAAAAATTCCTCTTCCCGAAGTGAAAAAAATGGAGGACGCTGTGATTAAAATGAGTGTTGATGAGCGTGGCAAAATGACCCAGCCTTTAGAGGTTGCAGGGCTGGGAGAGATGTCGCTTAGCACCTTAGATCCCAAAAGCCTTATGTCCAGTATTACCGCCTTCCCTGAACAAGCTGTGGGAGTGGGCGACACGTGGACAGCGGAGGATATGTTGAATGGCGTGAAAGCGGTTTTTACCTCCAAAGTTGTTGAAGCTGTTGAAGGAGGATTTCGCCTTGAAGTGGTGGCAACCATTCCCAAATATCCATTGCAAGCAGGCGATCAGACAGTGACGGTATGGGGCTCGCTCAAACACGATTTCATCATTGATTTCTCTACGGGAATGGTGCGCCAAGGCACGTTCGTTGGCAACAGTGAGTTCTACACCCAGTCGCCCGCAGAGAATGCTCCGCTCAAAATTGTATCCCAGATAAAGCTGTAACAAGGCTTTCGACTTGTTGCGACATAGGTGTAGGACACGAAACGTAGCACTCGCATTCTGTCTTCCCCTTTTTCCTACGGCATAGCCAAGCATCTGCCTTGCTTGGCTATGCCCGTTTGGTTGAACAGAAAGAATCGTCGTGCCATATATAATAAGATGTAACACCCTTTCCCTCCTTCTTCTTGAAAGCTTGTTGCTGGGAAAGAAAAGCGTTTGTGCGAAAAAAATTGTATCTTTGCTTACCTATATCGCTCCCTCCCTATGAGGGTAACTCTTTCGTGAACAAATGACTATCGAGATTAGAACGGTGCGCTCTAAGAGCGAGCTGAAAACTTTTATTCGTTTCAACTACGAACTCTATAAAAAGAGCCCCTATTCCGTCCCCGACCTACTCGAGGATATGATGAATACTTTCTCTGCGGAGAAAAATCCTGCCTTTGAATTTTGTGAGGCAGAGTATTTTTTGGCTTACCGAGATGGGAAACTCGTGGGACGTGTGGCTGCCATTATCAATCACCGTGCCAACGAAACTTGGTGTAAGAAGACGGTACGCTTCGGGTGGATCGATTTTGTGGACGATACGGCTGTGAGTGAAGCTCTCATTGATGCTGTGAAAGCGTGGGGGCGTGAACGTGAAATGGAGCATATCGAAGGGCCACTTGGATTTACTGACTTCGACGCCGAAGGTATGCTCATCGAAGGCTTTGAAGAGCTTTCGACAATGGCAACCATCTATAATTATCCTTACTACCCGCAACACATGGAACGCTTAGGGCTTACGCCCGTGGTGGACTGGGTGGAGAAGAAAATTTATATTCCTGAAGAAGTGCCAGCTAAGCACCTGCGTATCTCCAAAATCGTGGAGGAGAAATATAAATTGCGGGTGGTGAAGCCCACGAGTAAGAAGGAAATTCAGCGTTCGGGGCTTGGACACGAAATTTTCCACCTCCTCAACGAAGCCTATGCGCCCCTCTTCGGATTTTCAAAGATGAGCGACAAGCAAATTGACCATTATGTGAAGACATTTCTCCCCCTCGTCGATTTGCGAATGGTATCGATGGTGATGAATGATAAGGACGAACTCGTGGCAGTGGGGCTTTCAATGGTGTCGCTCTCCGAGGCGTTGCAAAAGGCGAAGGGTAAACTTTGGCCCTTCGGCTGGTGGCATTTGGTAAAAGCCCTCTTCGTGAAACGCCCCAAGGTCTTGGACTTGTTGCTCGTTGCCGTGCGCCCCGACTATCAAGGCACGGGAGCGAACGCCCTGCTCTTTACCGATCTGATTCCAGTCTACAAGAAGTTGGGCTTTGAGTATGCCGAGAGCAATCCCGAGCTTGCCGACAACGACAAGGTGCAAGGTCAATGGGCTTACTTCCGCACAGAACAGCACAAACGCCGTCGCTGTTTTGGCGGGGAGTTGTAGAAAAGATTTGGATATTCGACTCACAAGGCAATACCTTAGCATGATATCCTTTCGTTCTATAATTTTAGACAACCAAATGAGTAGGTTGGAGAAGCTGCATCAGTAGCAAGTCCTCCTTTAATTAAGAGTAAAATAGTATCTTTGCAGTGTTACCAAACTTTATAAGCTATGTACGCAGTAGTTTTTGACTTAGACACAAATTGTCTCAATGAATGTTACGATGGGACAACCTACCATGGCGCATATAAACTGGTACGGGATTTTATGCAAGCCAATGGTTTTGAGCATACACAGGGGAGCGTTTATTTTGGGAATGCAACAATGGATGCTGTGAAATGCGTAGTTACAGTGCAGAAGCTGGCTAAAACCTATCCTTGGTTCTCAACCTGTGCAAAAGATGTTCGGATGTTGCGTATCGAAGAAAACAACGACTTGATGCCTGCACTGGGACTTTGAAAAAGACGTAGGGGAGGTGTTCTTTGGAATACCTCTCTTCCTTTCTATATAATATATGAGTACTTACAACGAAAGTAATATCCGTCACCTCGATGATATGGAACACGTGCGTACCCGCCCGGGTATGTACATAGGTCGCTTAGGTGACGGTTCGCACGCCGAAGATGGAATTTATGTCCTGCTGAAAGAAACGATCGACAATAGTATTGACGAATTTAATGAAGGCTTCGGCAAACGCATAGAGGTGGACATCACGGACGATGCCAACGCAGCAATCCGCGACTATGGGCGTGGCATTCCTTTAGGGGCATTGGTCGATGCAGTTTCTCAGCTCAACACTGGCGGTAAGTACGACAATGATAATTACACCGCCTCGGTGGGTTTGAACGGCGTGGGCTTGAAGGCTGTCAATGCATTGAGCTCAAAGTTTGTCGCAAGGGCTTGCCGTGAGGGCGAATACCGTGAGGTGGAATTTGCGGCGGGGCGTTTGGTGAGCGACACCACGGGTAAAACCGATGAGGAGAACGGCACTTATATCTATTTTGAGCCTGACCGCACACTTTTCCGTAACTACCGCTTCCGAGATGAGTTCGTGAACAATATGTTGCGCAACTACACTTATCTCAACACAGGGCTGGCAATTTTCCACAATGGGCGTCGCATCATTTCTCGCAACGGCTTGGAGGATCTTCTCAACGACAACATGACCGCTCCAGGGCTTTATCCCATCGTGCACCTCCAAGGCGAGGGTATCGAAATCGCCTTCACGCACACAGGGCAGTATGGCGAGGAGTATTATTCCTTCGTGAATGGTCAGCACACCACGCAGGGCGGTACGCATCAGAGTGCTTTCAAGGAACATATTGCCCGCACCATCAAGGAACACTTCGGCAAGAATTTCGATGTGCAAGACGTGCGCAACGGACTTGTTGCTGCCATCGCCATTCGAGTGATTGAGCCGATGTTTGAAAGTCAGACCAAAATCAAACTTGGCTCGCTGACCATGGCGCCAGACAAGGATAAAAACGGCAAACCCTTTGCATTAAGCGGCTTGAGCGTGAACAAGTTTGTGGGCGACTTCATCAAGGAGCAAGTCGATAACTTCTTGCACAAAAATCTGGACATCGCCGAGGTGCTTCTCTCCAAGATACAGGAGAGCGAGAAGGAGCGCAAGGCGATTGCAGGGGTGACCAAGCTCGCCCGAGAGCGCGCCAAGAAAGCGAACTTGCACAACCGCAAATTGCGTGATTGCCGTGTGCACTACAACGACCCTGCGCCTCGCCTTAAAAAAGGAGAGGAGCTTAGCGACGACAACGACCCTCGCAACGAAGCCTCCATCTTCATCACGGAGGGCGACTCTGCGAGTGGGTCTATCACAAAGAGCCGTGATGTGAACACGCAAGCCGTATTCTCGCTCCGTGGCAAGCCCTTGAATTGCTTCGGATTGACCAAGAAGGTGGTCTATGAGAACGAGGAGTTCAACCTCCTGCAGGCTGCGCTTAACATAGAAGACGGCCTTGACGGTCTGCGCTATAACAAAGTGATTGTTGCCACCGATGCCGATGTGGACGGTATGCACATCCGCTTGTTGATGATCACCTTCTTCCTCCAATTCTTCCCCGACTTGGTGAAGAAAGGTCATGTCTACATTCTCCAAACGCCCCTCTTCCGTGTTCGCAACAAGGTGAAGAAGGCACGCACTGCCTCCAAGTCCAAAAGTATCACGGACAAGACAGCTGGCGCTGCCATCTTGAAGAAAGCCCAGAGCGACTCGCGGAGCGAATATGAGACCATCTATTGCTACAATGAGGAGGAGCGTCTTGCCGCCATCGAGAAGTTAGGGCCAGACCCAGAGATCACCCGATTCAAGGGGCTTGGCGAAATTTCGCCCGATGAATTTCGTAACTTTATAGGCGCAGAAATGCGTCTTGAACCCGTAACTCTCCACAAGAGCGACCAAGTGAAGGAACTGCTGGAGTACTATATGGGTAAAAATACAATGGAGCGTCAGCAATTTATCATCAATAACCTCGTTGTAGAAGAAGACCTCGCAGAGGCAGACGATGCGGAGGAAAGATAAAGACGCTTGTTTCCTGAAAATATGAAAAAGATTGCCGTTTTCCCAGGCTCATTCGACCCATTTACCGTGGGGCATGCCAGCATTGTGCGCCGAGGCTTACCGCTTTTCGACGAGATTATCATTGCCGTTGGTGTGAACGAGAATAAACGCTCGCTCTATGAGAAAGACGAACGAGTAGAGTTCATCGAAGAACTTTACGCCGATGAACCACGCATTAGGGTGGTAAGTTATTCCGATCTCACCATCGACCTCGCACACCGCGAAGGGGCAAAGTTTATTCTCCGTGGCTTGCGCAGTGTCAAAGACTTCGAGTACGAGCGTGACATTGCGGCGATGAACCAACGACTGGGCGACATCGAAACCATTCTCCTGCTGACAGAACCAGAATATCAGAGCGTTTCGTCCAGTGTGGTGCGAGAACTCATTCGCTTTGGGCGCGATGTGTCAGATTTTCTGCCCAAGAAATAATTGTTTGCACTCCCCGTAGACTTCCATCTTATGAAGAAATATATCCTCTCAGTCCTCTGCTCGCTCCTCGTCTTGGCGGTGCAAGCACAGCAAACCTCCGACATCGATTTTGAGCAACTCAAGAAATTGCAAATCGCCTCGGCTGCGATCACAAGTCTCTATGTCGATACTGTCGATCAGAAGAAGCTGACAGAAGACGCTATCCGCGGGATGCTCGACAAGCTCGACCCGCATTCCTCTTATACGAATGCCGAGGAAACAAAGAAGCTCACCGAACCTTTGGAAGGCAACTTTGAAGGAATCGGGGTGCAGTTCAATATGCTCGGCGATACGCTCGTGATCATTCAGCCAACCGCCAAAGGCCCCAGCGAAAAGGTGGGTATTCAAGCTGGCGACCGCATCATCACGGTCGATGACAAGCCCATCGCTGGCGTGAAGATAAAGCGTAAGGATATTATGAAGCTCCTCCGTGGTCCGAAAGGGTCGAAAGTGCGCTTGGGCATCGAACGCCGTGGTGTCAAGCACCTGATTTACTTCACCGTGGTGCGTGACAAAATTCCTTTGAATACGCTCGATGCTGCCTACATGGCTACTCCCACAGTGGGCTACATCCGCCTGGAAAGTTTCGGCGCACAGAGCGGGAAAGAAGTGCATGAAGCCATCACCAAGCTCAAGGCGCAGGGCATGCAAACACTCATTCTCGATCTCGGCATGAATGGCGGAGGTTATCTCGGCGCCGCCTTT
>JBHAFO010000130.1:0-16927 GCA_041856145.1 Alloprevotella sp. | reverse complement strand
GGTCACGCTCAAGAAGGGTCTGCCCAACAGACTGTCGGGGATTATCAAAAAGAGGTCGGTCTTGGTACGCTCAAAATTGAAGAGTTGTGGCTGTTTTTGTGCCTTAGCGGGTGCAACAACAGGCTGAGCCGTCTGTTGTGCCGCCACCGCCGTGGGCGTTGCCAATGCCAACGCCAAAGAAAAGAATAGTTGCTTTTGTGTCATATATTATATAGTGTATTATCTCTTCTGAGGCTATAACGCCTACCGCTGAGAGGGGGAATTGAGGAGAAACTACCTCCCCTATTTCACAATTTCCCCCGTTGTTCCCATCAACCAGCCCTCATTATCGTCAGGAAGCACCACGTAATGCCATACGCCTTGACTTTCGAGCACTTCAACGGTTGCACCCTCATGAAGTTCGCAGAATTGCTCGCTGTTTGGCGAGGGCGAAGAATAAAGAGTCGCATCTTCAAGCACCACGAAGCGGGTACAGTGGGCACGCTTGCGGGTCGCATAGCCAAAGATATTGCAGATCAACGTCAGCGCAAACAGGAAGAGGCAGAGGAAGAATGCCACTTGGCGAACAAGTTTGCGGGAAGAAAGAAAATAAGTCCCTGCCACTGCCACACTAAGGGTAAAGAACACGAGGGCGACAATGCCCCAAGTGTTCAGCCAAGTGTTATTGGCAATGCGGTCTGTGAGCATCTCCAACAGGTTTTGCTCCGATGGTTCAAAACGGTTGGGCAGTTTCTGTTGCGCCAGTTCAAGGTTGAGCCGTGCGTCCTTGAAGTCCGGATCACGTAGAAGAGCACGCTGATAAGCCAACACCGCCTTACCATATTGTTTGAGACGATAATAGGCATTGCCTTGGTTATAGAACGTATTGGCATCGACAGAGTCTGTTTTCACAACCTGCTCGTAGAGTTCCGCTGCTCGTATGTAATTGCGTTGCATATAGGCACTATCTGCCTCAGCACGTGTGCCGTAAGCAACGACAGTACTTAGGGCTGAGAAGAAAAGAAAGGCAAGTATTTTCATTTGGATAGGACTTTATTGATGGAGACTATCAGTTGTTCTGCACGTTGGAGCATCTCTTGTGGACTTTGCAGTTGTGCCGACGGGGCAAATTGCGCAAATTCGCAGTCTTCCACGAGGTGAATGAAATCTGCTTGCTCGCCTGCAGGAATTGCAGTGGGCGCAAGGAGTTCAGCTATGCGCTCCTTCGTAATTTCAGCAGGAGGGACATGGAATTTATCTGCTACATAGCTGTGCAATGCTTGTGCTATTTCAGCATAAAACGCAGGCAGTTCTCCTTTAGAAAGATGGGCTTCGGCTTTGCGCAAACGGCGTTTGGCTTGAGCATTGGCACGACGTTGAACAAAAGAGACAAGGTCGGTGTCCAATCCCCAACGGCGACGCAGATAAATAATGACAGCCACGCCTATGCCCAAGATGAGGAGATGCAGTGCCCAGAAGGTGACACTGCCCCACTGCAACCAGCTCGTGGTGCGACGCCCCTGCGCCAAAGGCTGCAGATCGGTAATGACCGTTGGACGGGTGTCCGATCCTTTTGCCACAGCCAGGGTGAGTTTGTCAAGCCTAAGGGTTTCGTACCGTTCCGTCATAGGATCGAAGAAAACAAAGGTAGGCGCATCAACTGTATATCGTCCCACATTGCGAGGAATAAACTGGTACTCAAAAGTCATTGTCCCCTCCTCACCGTTGGCAGTGATGGTGGTTTTCTCCTCGCTCTTGGGTTCAAAAAGTTCAAAGTCCTTTGGCAGATTAAACGCAGGAGCAGAGATGAGTTTCAAGTTGCCCACTCCGCTCACCGTCAGGCGATAAGTTGCCACTTCATTGGTACGCAAATTGGGCGTGAGAAGCTCGCCTTTCACCGTAAACTTGCCCACGCCTCCAGAGAAAGCAGTAGGTTTTGGTTCGGGCAGGGCATCTACTTGAAGGGTAAGACTCTCCGGTTGGCGTTGCACAGTCACAGCCGACATACCGCCCCCATTAAAGAAGGCTTCCAAGGCTGAAAGTCCGTTCTCTTGTTGCAACACCACACAATTAAATACGATGGGCGGAATGACAATCTGCCCTTTCTTTTGTGGGAAGACAAGAAACTCGGCAATCGTTCCCACCTGATAGTCTTTTCCGCCTATGCGTTCTCGCTCCCAAGCGATGGGCTTAGTGGGCAGGTTATGCGACACGAGATTTCTAAACTCAGGCTTCTGACTCAAGCCGACATTATCCAAAGCTACGTTGGGGCGCACGCAGATTTTATACGAGAGAAAAACGGCTTCTTGCTCCAGCACCTTCGTGCGAGAGGGTACGAGTTTAACAAACACATCACTCTTGGAAATGGGAGTGCCTGCGCTTTGCATTTGTGGGGTTTGCGGGTGGACGCTTTGCGAGGGAGCGGACTGTCCGTTGCCCTTCCCTCCTCTATCTGTCACTTCGATAGTGATGGCACGAGAACTGATCTTCTTGCCATTCACAACCACGGAGGCAGGCGGAATGGTGAGCCGTCCTTTTGTGGTTGGTTGTAGCAGAAAAGTAAAGGTGGTGCTTTCAGAAGAAGACGCTTTCCCGTTGATGCTTGTATAGCTCGAGGATGTTGAAACATTAGGTCCCGAGAGTAGAGTCACGCCCTTGAATGCAGGAGACGTGAAGTCGCCCACTGCAGAGGAGCTAACGGTATAGCGAAGGGTAAAATAGTCGTCGGTTGAAGCCCGAGAAGGGGCTTCAACTTCCAGGCGTTGCGCCAATATAATGAGGGGCAACAAACCATAGATGAAGAAAAAGAGTGGTCGCAAAACACGCATACGCTTATAACATATAAGGAGGTGGGACTACCAGTTTTTTCCATTAGTGCTCCGCCCTGCACGCTCTTGGTTGAGTTTCTTGCGCACCCGCTGTTCAGCTTGTTTGGAGAGGTTGAGCAACTGTTGGGTCTGCGGGTCGTTCTTCTTCTCTTGGGGCTGAGGCTGTTCGTTCGGCTTTTGAGGTTGTTGCTGTGGTTTGTTTTCTTGCTGGGGCTTTGGCTGTTGTTTGGGCTGGGGCTTCGGCTGTTCCTGCTGTTGTTGCTGGCTATCCTTGAGCTGCTTCTGGCAAAGAGCAAGGTTATAGCGCGTGCCGTTATCTTTAGGGTTGTTGCGCAACGACTCCTTATAAAAATCAATCGCCTTGCGCAATGCCTCTTGTTTTTTGCCCTGCTCTTTCTGCGAATTGGCAGATTCTTGGAAAACATATCCCATATTGTGGAACGCCATCGCCTTTATCCGTTTGTCCTTCTCATACTCTGCCGCTTTTGCATAGTCGTTCATCGCCTGCTCCACATTGTTCTGTGACAAATAGGCATCGCCTCTGTTGAAATAGGCACGAGCGTCTGTAGTGTCGGCTTGCAGGGCACGGTCGTAACACTTCACTGCTTCGGCATAGCGTCCTTGAGAGAAGTAGCGATTGCCACGCCTATTTTCTTTCCAACTCTTGCTTTGAGCTTGGAGAGAAAGCGTGGCTGTAAACATCAGCACTGTGGCAAAGATTATCGACTTCATCATGACTGTTTGTCTTTGGGAGTGATCGGGCGACGTTCAAAGAGATTGAATTTGTTGAGCCACGTGCTCTGTGTTTCGCTCAAACCAAATTCGAGGAGCAGGAGGAGCAGAACGACAAGTCCAAAGGCGGTGAACTGCTCGGCATATTCTGCATAAAGCATAGAGGTGGTGCTCTGTTTCAAGCTACGGAAAGCCGTCTCTAACTGTTCCCCAGCACTCGTACTATTATCCACAGAGAGATAAAGTCCTTTACCAGCCTTTGCCAATTCCTGTGCCGCCTTGATGTTCAAGGAAGTTCGGACAACTTCGCCATTTTCGTCCGTGAGCAGTCCGTCCTTGGTAGGTATCACGCTTCCCTGCTCAGTGCCTATACCTAAAATATAAAGGTTGATGCCAGCCTTTGCCACCGCCTCAGCCATTTCGTTCGCGCCTTCCTGATGATTTTCTCCATCAGTAATGATGACGAGTGCCTTACCGCCGTCATTCTTTTCAGTAAAGAACGATTGCCCAACCTCCAATGCCGCAGGAATGTTCGTCCCTTGGAGCGTGACCATATTGGTTGAAAGAGCATCGAGGAACATCTTGGCGGCTGTGTGGTCGTTGGTCATCGGCAGTTGGGGATACGCCTCACCAGCGAACACGCCAAGGGCTATTTTGTCGTTGGGCAGGCGGTCGATGAGCGTACTCACCAGCAACTTTGCACGCTCCAAGCGGTTCGGATTTGCATCAGTGGCAAGCATCGAATTGGAAACGTCGATAAGAAAAGCAATCTCAATGCCTTGCTTCGTTTCCTCAGCTTCTTTCAATCCTGTTTGCGGACGGGCAATCATTGCCACCAACGCCACGATGGCTGTAAGGAGGAGAGAAAACTTTATCCAGCGTCTATGAGCTGACCGGTTGGGTACTAAAGAAAGGAGCAAGGCTGGGTTGCCAAAGCGTTGTAGGCGTTTGCGTGAACGTCGATTGGTCAGCCAAAAGACGCCCACTAAGAGAGGCACTACGAGTAGCAGGTAGAAATATTCGGGTTGTGCGAAACGAAACACGAGAATCTATATTTTGCTATGGAATACGGCGCAACCAAGTGATGCGCAAGAGTATGTCAAGAACAAGAAGTCCCAAGGCAAGGAGTGCGAAATAGGGGAAAAGCTCTGTGTGGCGGTCGTAGCGTTTCACCTTGAGCTTGGTCTTCTCGAGCTGGTCAATATCGCTATAAATTGCCCGAAGCTCTTTATCCGAAGTGGCATGGTAGAACTTCCCGCCTGTTTGCTGGGCAATTTGTTTCAGGGTCTCAGGGTCGTGCGTTACCTCCACTTTTGCTTGATACGTCTCGCCGTTGGGCAACTGCGCCACAGCTTTTGGCATGGGCGTATCTGCGCCAACAGAAATGGTGTAGATGCGAATTCCCATTTTTTGCGCCATCTCTGCAGCTGTGAGCGGGCTAATCTCGCCCACATTGTCCATTCCGTCTGTGACCAAAATGATGACTTTACTCTCAGCCACACTCTTGTCCAAATGCACCACAGCATTGGCAATGCCCATTCCGATAGCCGTTCCAGGTTCTATCACACCATGCTCAGCCAATCCGCAGGACGCCAGTTGGAGCTGTTGCAACAGTGTGGCGTGATTCGTGGTCAGCGGACACTGGAGGAAGGCTTCTCCACCAAAGAGGGTCAGTCCGATGTTATCGTTGGGGCGATTGACAATGAACTCCCTTGCCACCCTCTTGGCTGCTTCGATGCGTGTAGGCTGAAGATCCTGCGCCAGCATACTTACCGAAATGTCCAGCGCCATCATTATATCTATGCCTTCTATCTCGCTGTCCTTCGCTGAACCAGTCGTCTGGGGGCGTGCCAACGCCACCACTAAAGCGATGAAACACAATGCACGAAGCACCACTGGCAGATGCACCAAGCGCATGCGCCACGTTTTCTGACCGTGGCGAAAACTTTCAGTCGTTGCCACCTTCAGCGTCGTTTGTCGCTTCTGCAGATGAAAGAAATGCCACCACGTTGCAGGAACGAGGAGGAACAAAAGCAGGAAATATAGGGGCGCAGCAAATGTCATGCTATAAAAATTTCGTAGACTTCTTTGAGGAGATGGCCCAAGAGGGCAAGACCAATGAGGGCGCACACAACGATGCCCACCTGATAAAGTCTGCGACGACGAACGAGGGTTCTGTTGGGTACTTCCACAATGGTTGTTTCTTCGATGGGCTGTTCAGAGGGCGATTTGGTGAGTTGGATATAATCCACGGCTTGCATCAAATTGCGATCTTGCTCGCCCACTGTGGCAGGAAACTTTGCAAACTTCACGAGGTCGGCAGTCGCAAGGATTTCTCGCAACTCTCGCAGGGCTGTCGCATCGTGCGAATGCGTCACTGCCTCAATGATTTCGGACGACGTCAGCTCGTGGGTACGAATGCCGAACCGCTCCTCTATATAATTACGTAGGACGGCAGTAAGCTCATCATAGTATTGCTGTTGGGCTTCAACGCTGTCTGTGCGCAGTTGCTTAAACCTTTCGATTTGCTCCAAAGCCGTTTGGTGCGCAGGGAGTTTGCGCACGACCACCACCCGCTTTGTTTCTACTTCTCGCCGCTTCAATTGGCGCACGAAAAGGAGGATGCCAATCACAGCCAAGGCGAGTCCGAACACCGCTAAGACGTTCCACCAATTCAGCGAGAACTCTGCATCTACGGGCAGGCGCAGTCCGTCGAACTTCTCCACATTGGTTGTGTCCACAGGAATACTCGAAACTTTCAGTCCGACCTTACTTTTCGCCGCATAAGCCTTTCCGTCCACTTCCACCGTGAAGGGTGGGATAAAATAAAGGGCGCTATCAAAGGAAGTGATGGTATAGTTACGGGTCAATTCCCAGCGTTCGCCATTATTCACCGTCAGCGTGTCAATCTTTCCAACACTAACGACTTCTACGCCAGGCGTTACAAGTCCACGTTCTTCTATCGGAGGATATTTCACCATCTTACCCGCAGGCACACTCACTTGGGTTTTGAGTTGCACCTGCTCACCGATAAGAATGGCTGCAGTGTCCAACGACATTTTTACACCCACCTGCGCCGTGGCAGAGAAGGCGATGAGAGAAAAGAGAATTACTATGAGTTGTCGCATTTGCATCACTTTCTAATTCTGGCTCGGGTGGCAAAGAGTTGCAAGAGTTGGCGCACGAAGTCGGCATCTGTTGCCACCGTGGTATGGCTCACACCGCAACGACTAAACACGCCCTCAATGCGTTCCGTGTCTTCATGCCACCATTTCTTTTGCTCCTCACGGAGAGCTTTGCTCGAAGTGTCGATATATTGAATGTGTCCAGTCTCTGCATCAAAAACTCGGAGCAAGCCCACATCGGGGAAGTTGCCGAGTCGGACATCCGTGATGCGGATAGCCACCACATCGTGCTTCTTGTTGGCAATGAGTAGCGGGTGAGAAAAATCGGCTTTATCCAAGAAATCGCTCAACACAAAGCAGATGCAACGCTTCTTCAAGGCGGTCATCAAGAATTCCATCGCCTGTCCCACATTCGTATATCGGCTTTCGGCTTTGAATTGAAGAAGCTCTCTTATTATATATAGTATATGCTTGCGCCCCTTCTTGGGAGGAATGAACCGTTCAATCTTATCGCTGAAGAAAACAACACCGATCTTGTCATTGTTCTGAATGGCTGAAAAAGCCAAGGTTGCCGCAATCTCTATGACCGTTTCACGCATCGTGCGGATTTGCGACCCGAAGTCGAGGCTACGACTTACGTCAATGAGCAGCATCACAGTAAGCTCTCGTTCTTCTTCATACACCTTCACGTGGGGCGTGCCCAATCGGGCAGTCACGTTCCAGTCTATGTCCCGCACATCGTCGCCCAGCTGATACTCTCGCACCTCGGCAAAGGACATGCCACGACCCTTGAAGGCGGAATGGTACTCGCCTGCAAAAATGTTGTTGGTCAATGCACGTGTTTTGATCTCTACACGCCGCACCCGCTGTAAGAGTTCTTGGGTTTCCACTTCGTCTATTTACAAAACTGGGACTTAGGGCACGTCCACTCTGTTCAATATCTCTGTTACGATTTGATCGGTCGTTATTTCATTGGCTTCCGCCTCGTAGGTCAGCGCGATACGGTGGCGCAACACATCGTGGGCAATCATTCGCACATCTTCAGGCACCACATAGCCACGACGTTTAAGGAAAGCCGTAGTGCGTGCTGCCAATGCCAAATTGATGGAGGCGCGCGGAGAAGCACCGCAGTCGATGAACGATTTGAAATCCCCCAACTTGTATTGCTCTGGATAGCGTGTGGCAAAGACAATGTCAGCGATATATTGCGTGATACGCTCGTCGATATACACTTGTTTCACCAGCTCTCGGGCTTCCAAGATGTCTGCGACGGACACCACGGGGCGCACCTCTCGCATCTCGCCAGCAATGTGGTTGGCAACGATGCGCTTCTCCTCTTCCAAAGTAGGGTAGTCAATGAGCACTTTCAGCATAAAGCGATCGACCTGAGCCTCGGGCAAAGTGTAAGTTCCCTCTTGTTCTATCGGATTTTGCGTAGCAAGCACAAGGAAGGGATTGGGCAAGGCGTAGCTCTGCTCCCCTATCGTCACTTGGTGTTCCTGCATGGCTTCGAGCAAGGCGCTCTGCACTTTAGCTGGCGCGCGGTTAATCTCGTCTGCCAAAAGGAAGTTGGCAAAAATCGGTCCTTGGTGCACCGAGAATTGCTCCGTCTTCTGACTATAAATCAATGTGCCAATCACATCGGCAGGTAGCAGGTCGGGCGTGAATTGCACACGGCTAAATTGCCCGTCCACCAAGGTGGCAAGCGTTTTAATCGCCATTGTTTTTGCCAAGCCAGGCACGCCTTCCAAAAGTATATGTCCATCGCTCAACAACCCTATGAGCAGTGCGTTCACCAAATGCTTTTGTCCCACAATGGTCTGCGCCATGCCATTTTCCAAGTCGGTGACAAAGCCCGTGCGGCTCTCAATCAAGGCATTCAATGCGCGTATATCAACAGGTGTTCCCATATCTTGTCTTCTTTATAAGTCTTTGAACATACAAATTTACGGCTTTCTGATTATTGGGTTATATATAGAAAGTTAAAAAGTCCAGCCCAAAACGTTCCTCCCTGCGCCAATACTTTCGCCTGCATGCGCCAACATTTTTCATATCGCACTGTGTTTTGTATAAATCACAGTGTGAATAAACTTTTCCTACGCCTACAATCGAAAATCCAAGCCCTTTAGGCAAAAATATGGGCGCAAGGAGAAAAGTATCTCTACACCTACAGACTGTTTTTCTTGCGCCAACAAGCCCTTCTTCTTTGTTACTCAAGCGAAAAGTGGTATATTTGTTCGCTTTGTTTTGCGGAGCACGGGGTTTCGCCCTCCGCATAACCGCCACACAATACATATAATATGAAGAATCTCTATTCTATCCTCATGACTATTGCCCTTGGGGGCAGTTCGGCAGTCTATGCTCAGAAAGCCGATGTTTTGTATGACCCGTATATGCGAGAACCGCTCCCGTTGGATGCACCTGCGTGGTTGCAAGAAATTGCGAGCAACCCCTCGGGCGTGAATTACCTACGAATGGATTCGCTCTTTGCAGATTGGATGGCAAAGGATGCGGACGCACGGGTGAAAACCATCGACAAAAAACCTGCTGTGAACTTCTACCGCCGATGGGCAAAGGCTTATAAACCTTTCGTGGGGACTGATGGTTTTATTCATCTGCCCACTTATAGGGCTTACTCCGATAGCATTGCACAACTGAACCAAGCCTCCAGTACCCCTGCCTTTGCCAAGGCGATGAACACACAGACCGGCACAGTGAAAAAGTGGCGCAACATCGGACCAAACACCACGATGGTGGCAAAGAATGGTACGGCTAAACTGAAGGACTCGCAGGCTTGCGTGTTCCGCATCGACATAGCCCGCACCAATCCAAGTACAGTCTACTGCGGTACGCAAACGGGCGTTGTGTTCAAAACGACCGATAAGGGTGAACGCTGGACGGCTTGTAATGGCTTGCACAACTTTGGCGGCGCAATTTTTGCCCTGCACGTGTCGCCCCATGATGAGAACACTGTGTTCGTAGGCGGTGGGCAAAATCTGTGGAAAACAACCGACGGCGGACAAACTTGGACGCAAGTGCAGGGTATCAATGCCCGAGTGAATAGTATCCGCATCTCGCCACAAAATTCCAACTTTATTACGCTCAGCACAGGTATCAACGACGGCAACGGCGGAGGCTTCTTCGTGTCTACCGATGGCGGACAGACATTCCGAGAGACCTTCTCAGGCATTTGTCACGACCATGAACTCCAGCCTGCGAACGACCGCCGTATTTACCTCTTGGGCAAGGCGATAGGAGCACAAAAGTTCAACTTCTACATTTCAGAGGATGGCGGACAGACATTCACCGCCTCGCCTCTCCCCGTGAGCGACATCACGGCAGGTCGTTTGGCTGTCAGCGATGCCACAGGGGGCGAGCAGTATGTTTATGCCCTTGTGAATGCTCGCCCAGAAAGCTATGATGCTGGACCTTATGGCGGTTTGGGACTGCCTTATATCCTAAAGAGCACGGACGCTGGACGCACTTGGACGGACAATACCACCCGCAGCGGTCGGGAGCAGACCTTTTCCAATTATATTGATAATACGCAAGGCGGACAAGGCTACTTTGACATGATGGTCGGGGCGTCGTCTGAGAATGCCGAACACGTCATCTTCGGACTTTGCAATGCCTATCGCTCGGAACAAGGAGGCAAGGGCTATCTTAGGAAAACGGCGATTGGTGGCTACGAGAACCTCGAGGGCTTGCACCCCGACATGCAGGACATTGCCATTTGTGGCAACGACACATGGATTTGCACCGATGGCGGAGTGAAGTATTCCAACGACTTTTTCAAGACGGCAGGTCAAGACCGCAATTTTGGTATCTATGCGAGCGAATATCACGGCTTCGGACAGGGCTGGAATGAGGACATCATGGCTGGTGGACGCTGGCACAATGGCGACGTGGTACATTACGAGAAATATGGCGAGGGCACTACCTTGCATATTGGCGGTGTGGAATACGCCACGGGGCATATCCTCTTGAGCGAGCCACGCAAGGTGTATTTCTCTGACGATGGCGTGAGCGTTGTTCCTGAGAACTTGCAGGGCGAAGTGAAGACCACATACACACAGTTCTCCGCCAAGAAGCCTCACGAAACCTTGCAGACGAGCAAGGAGCTGGGCTTCGACCCTCGTTATGCGCAACGGCTGATGATGAGTTCGCGCACCGACCGAGATTACCTCTACATTTCGGAAGATGAGGGGCGTTCGTTCCATAAATTCTACGACTTGGAAGGCGAGGATGTAGCGTCCTACGAATTTGCCCGCTCCAACCCCGATTACATTTATGTGGCAGGAAAGTTCAATATCTACTATTCGACCGACAATGGCAAGAACTGGGTTTGGATGCAAAACCCGCCTTACGAGCCAACGTCAAACGGCAGTACGGGAATTACGATCTCTGTAGATCCGAAGAACGAGCGCACGCTGTGGTTCGCCAATCCCAACATGGCAGGACAACTCGCCTTTACGACCGACATGGGAGAGACTTGGCAGTATCCTTTGAGCGAGAATATGAAACATCTACGCTTTAATTGGATTATCCTCACGGGCAACGAACACAATGGTGTGTACGTTGGCACGGATCAGGAGGCGCACGTTTTTTATAAAGACGACACGATGAACGAATGGTTGGATTACTCTAACGGTCTGCCCGTAGCCGCACGCATTGCTCGCCTGACGCCTTTTTACAAAGAGGGGAAGCTCCGAGCAGCCACGAGTCAAGGCATTTGGGAAATCCCGCTCTATAAGGAAAACTTTGTACCTGTGGCGCAACCGATGGCTTTGAATATAGGCAGTGGTAACTTGAGTAGCACGCCGAACAAAGAGGTGGTGTTTGATAGTTATTCCATCGTCAATCAGACGTCTGCCGAATGGGAATGGAGCTTTTCGCCCGAACCGCAGAGTGTTGTTGGACGCAACGCCCGCAGTGCCCGCGTAATCTTTGGAAAGCCTGGCGAATATGACGTCACGCTGAAAGTGACCACGCCCGAAGGTAGCCACAGTCGCACCATACGTAAGATGATCACCATAGACCCGCCCTCGGGCATTCACACTGCGGAGGCTTATCCCGAAGTGGTTGTGAAAACGATTGGTGAGGAGGGGAATATGTCCCTATGGGTGCAGACAAAGCGATGGCAGGAGGGGAAAGTGCTGACCATACACAATTTGAAAGGCAAGTTGTTACAGAAGTTTGAACTCTCCCCACAGCAAGATACATTTACTCTGCCACTTACAACTTTAGACACTGGCGTTTATATTTATGAACTCAGCACAAAGTCGCACAAGTTCTATGGCAAGTTCATCAAACGCTAAAGCCCATTATCATTCTATCACTTCTTAGAAATCCTATCACAATGAAACGTAAACACACGACGCTCTGCCTGCTCTTTGCCGCCCTGACAGCTTCGGCACAGAGCGCAGACAACACACAATATCTGCCTTATGGGGTGACGAACCTCCCTTATGGTGCCCCCAGATGGATGGCACAGCTCGACAGCATCAGCACGGTCAATTACTATGCTATGGAGGATTCGTTTGAAGTCTACCTTCGCCAATTTCCCGAGGCACGCCGAAAGACGCCACGCACCAAGGCTGTTGTCAATCACTTCCGCCGTTGGCAAAAACATTATTACCCTTATGTGCAGAGCGATGGGCGCATCGCCATGCCACAACACAGCGACTTCCGTCAATATGTATCTGAGCTTAACAGCACTGCTGGCGCACAAGCTCCATCCTTGGCTGGGACAACGACCAACGGATGGCGACTGATCACACCCCTCAACACTTTCGACTATCAATCAAAAAAGGCGACTCCGGCACAAGCCAACGTACAACGCCTTGGCACATCGCGGTCTAATCCCTCGACCATCTACTGCGGGACAGAAACTGGCTTGGTGTTCAAGTCCACAGACAAGGGAGAAAATTGGACAGTTTGCGCCAACAACCACTATTTCGGAGGTCAAATCTGTGCCATTGACGTATCGCCCACAAACCCAGACAAGGTACTTGTTGGTGCAGGGGCGTTTGTTTGGCTCACAACAGACGGTGGCACGACTTGGCGGGATATAACTCCCTCGCAAGTGCAGTCGCAAACAATTGTGATGCGCGACCTTGTGTTTAATCCTGCGGACGACACTAAGATGGTTATCGGCAATGACAGGGGCATTTTCCAATCGGAGAACAATGGCGAGAACTGGACACAAATCAACTCGGGAATGTGTTTCGATTTGAAATTCAAGCCTGGCGATGCCAATACGCTCTATGCCTTGGTGCGAAAGAGTAGCGATGTGAAGTTTGAAGTCAGTCGTGACGGCGGAGCAACCTTTGCTTCCATTTCGCCCAACTCCAATATCCGTTTAGCTTCTGGGCGTATCGGTGTGTCCGAGGCCCCTAATGGCGGTGAATACATCTACGTTTGGGGATGCCAGGTGAGCGAGCCTTCTTCGTTCTCCCCGCCTTTCTATTCGGGCGCCCCCATACTCTTCAAAAGCACAGATGGCGGACAGAATTGGCAAACCAATACAGCGGTGACTTCGCAAATGGAGTCGATCGACCGCACGGGCGGTCAGGGCTATTACGACATGGTTATCAATGTTTCGCCCAAAGACCCTGAGAAATTGCTCTTCGGCATAATCCAACTCTACAGCTCAAATGATGGTGGACAGACCATCGTTAATAAAGGCGGCTACTACGGTCAGTTCGATTTGCACTGCGACATGCAGGATCTCCATGTGGTGGGCGACGAAACGTGGCTCTCTACCGATGGCGGCGTGATCTACTCCCGTGATTTCTTCGACACCCACGCCGAAACACGCATCAAGGGCATCCACGCTTCCGAGTTCTGGGGATTTGACCAAGGCTGGAACGAAGATGTGATGGTTGGCGGGCGCAATCACAACGGCAACATGGCGCAGGTGGACATCTACAACGATGTAGCCATCAGCATGAAGGGTAGTGAAATCTCTACGGGCTACGTGTTCCTCAGCAACCCTCGCAAGGTGGCTTTTTCCGATGCGGACGATGTCATCCTCCCCGACGATTGGCGTCAGCCCTTCCAAGTGTTTGGCAACTTCTACCCTATTCCTTTTGAATCGACCCACCACGGTTTGGGCTTTGAGTACGACCCACGCTATGCCAAGAGTTTCCTTGTCATTCAAGGCAACTGGGAGGGCGATCACAAGGTTTTGTGGAAGACCGTGGACGATGGCAATAGCTACGTCAAACTCTACGAATTTCCCACGGCAGTAACGGCTCACGCCATCTCACGTTCCAATCCCAACAAGATTGTGGTGGCAACGAAAACAAATCTCTTTGAATCGACCGATGGCGGACAGACGTTCAACGCCTACGCCTCTTTGCCCAGAGAAATCACGAATGCCACCAAGAGTAAGGTGATCATTCACCCCACAAAGGAAGATGAACTTTGGCTGACAACAGGTGAGCCGGGCGGAATGTTCCGCACCACGGACAACGGTCGCACCTGGGAGAAGATGGACAAGGGCTTGAAGAATGAAACAACGGGCGAATACTACATCGTCCACCGCTTCTTTGCCACAGGTAATGAGAAGGATGCAGTCTATGCCGTGGGCGGAGTTTATCGCCCCTTGCATGACAACTACACCACGCTCCGCGGTCGTGTCCTCTACCGTGACAATACAACTGACGGCTGGCAGGACTATTCCGAAGGTCTCCCTCCTGTTATGACCATCAACCGCATGCTGCCATTCTATAAAAAGGGGAAAATTCGTATCGCTACGAACAATGGTATTTGGGAGCGCAATTTGGTCGATGCCGAGTTCTCGCCCATTGCACAGCCCCTTGTCCTGAACATCGGAAAGGGCGACGAGGGCGTTACGGAGCTGAAGATGGACAGTTATTCCATCGCCAATCAGGACAACGCCACCTGGAAGTGGGAGTTCAATCCTGCGCCACTCAGCATTTCAGATCCCAATGTACGCAACCCGATTGTGCGCATCGAGAGCGATCAGAGCTATGATGTCACGCTCACTGTGACCACGCCCCAAGGTAGCAACACCAAGACTGTGCGTCGCATGATTGCTGGCACGAAAGACGTGCCATCGGGCATCGTTGGGCAAGAGGTGCTGGCGCACGATGTGTTGCTCTCTGCCTATCGCCTCAGCCATGGTCAGCCCTTGGTTTTGACGCCTCACGGCATCGACCGCCCCTGCCAATGGCATCTCTACGATATGAAGGGCAAACTCGTACAAACGGCAACCATTGCCACAGCAGGCAAAACTTCGATTGCCACGCAGTCGCTCGCTGCGGGCATCTACCTTTATACGATCGACAACGGCACTTTCCAAAAAACGGGTAAGCTGCTCGTGAAATAATGCATGAGGGTCTACCATTATTCAACCTCTTGTAACCCCTGTAGGGACGTTCGGTCTGTGCGTCTGCGATAATGATGAACGAAATTAGCAACGCACTCATCATCATCGGCGGACGCTCAGACCGAACGTCCCTACAGTTTCTTGCAAGAGGTAGAGTAGTTGTCTCTTCTAAGATAACGTCTGTCCAACTTTGAAAGCCCACAGACTTCTGCGCTTGCAGAGAAAAACTTCTCTCCTGGCGCAGATATTTTTGGCTCGAGGCGTAGGAAAAGTTTAGTTTCCAATGATAACTATATAATTTGCACTGATAATTATATAATTTACACTGATATCTATATAATTATCAGTGATAACTAAAGTTTTTCTACGCCTCCAGTCGAAAATATCAGCCCTCCAGACAAAAATGTTGGCGCAAGGAGCAACATTCTTCTACGCCCCAACTTTCAACATATACAATAAAATCTTTCACTAAGATTACTACCTGTGCAAAAAATCTATCTACTTCCTGCCCTTTTCTGCGCCTCAACGGCAATGGGCAACGACACTGTTCCAGCCGATAGTATGGCTATCGGGCTGAACGAAGCTGTGGTTTCTGCCACAAAATGGCAACAAAAGAAAGGAGAACAAGCCAAACGGGTTGTCTCCATCTCTTCCTATGAAATCTCTTTCCAGCAACCGCAAACTGTTGCCGACCTCTTGGCACGCTCTGGCGAGGTGTTTGTTCAGAAAAGTCAGCTCGGCGGAGGTAGTCCAATGATACGTGGTTTTGCCACGAACCGACTACTTTATGCCATCGACGGCATTCGTATGAACACGGCTATCTTCCGTTCTGGCAACATTCAGAACGTGATTTCGCTCGATGCCTTTGCCTTGCAAGATGCAGAGATCTTGTTCGGTCCCAGCTCGGTGGTTTATGGCAGCGATGCCTTAGGCGGTGTGATGTCGTTCCGCACCCAGCAGGCACAACTTAGCCACTCGTCAGCACTCTTGCTAAAGGGCAGTGCCACTGCCCGCTACTCGTCTGCCAACAATGAGCGCACGGGACATTTCGATGTAAGCATCGGGGGCAAGCGGTGGGCGTTTCTTACGAGTTTCACCTCCTCCACTTTCGACGATTTGAAGCAGGGGAAACATGGTTCTGCCCAGTATTTGAAGCCCTACCTCGTGGTGCGACAAGATGGTAAAGACGTGGTTGTGGACAATCCCGACCCTTTGGTGCAATCGCCATCGGCTTATTCGCAAATCAACCTGATGCAAAAACTGCGGTTCAAGCCTTCCGAGCGTTTGGACTTGCAGTATGCGTTTCACTATTCTGAGACCTCCGACTATGCTCGCTACGACCGCCACACACGTTTGCGCAATGGCAAACCGATGTATGGGCAGTGGGATTATGGTCCGCAGGTGTGGATGCTCAATCAAATGACCCTCACGCACCAAGGGCAACACTTCGTCTACGACCAAATGGCAATTCGTGGAGGTATTCAAAGGTTTGAAGAAAGTCGCATCGACCGCCGACTGAACAAGACGGCACGCACGGAGACAAAGGAGATTGTAGATGCTTATTCGCTGAATGCCGACTTTACAAAAAGGCTCTCCGCTCCGCTGACGCTTTATTATGGAGCGGAATATGTCAATAACCGTGTGCGTTCGCACGGCACGGTCACAGACATTGACACGAATGCCGAAAGCCCCACGGCTGCACGCTATCCGCAGTCGCGTTGGCAGTCGTTCGCGGTTTATCTCCAAGGCAATTATCAACTCGCACCTGCCTTTCGCCTCGAAGCAGGTTTGCGCTACACGCATTACAGCTTGAAAGCCGACTTTACGAACCATGGTGTCACGCTGGGCTTCGACCCTCTGCAAACGAACAAGCAGGGCGCACTCTCTGCTTCCGTGGGAATGACATG
>JBHAFO010000129.1:0-5611 GCA_041856145.1 Alloprevotella sp. | reverse complement strand
GTATATCCACTCACAGCATAGACACTGCGATAGGCATGGTTGATATTGAAGCTCCGGAAAATCTTCTTCATCGCTTTCAGCTTGGAAAGTCCGCTGTAAGAAATTGTCCAGTTAGGCAACAACTTAGCCAAAGTAGGGAAGAGGCGCAAGCCATTGCCCGAGCTTGTGTAAGAGTTCAAGAAGGCGGGAATCAGTACGTCAGCACTATACTGATCGACCGTACCATTCGAGGGATTAAAAGTAGCACCAGCCAAAGAAGAGCCAGCTGGATAGGTTGTGCCAACATACTGCTGTTCCACTTGGTTGCGATAGGCACTCAAGGAATTCACAAAGGTTGTGAAAGCTGTACTTGCATAACCATTATCCGCATTACCAATAGAAGAAAAGGCTGTACCGAGTGAGAGCGTAGACATCGTGAACGTTCCCGATTGCGTGGTGGGCATCCCCGTATAGTTGAACTGGATGCTGTTCGCTTTGTTGGTGTAGCGTGTAGCCGTGAGGTCTATCTTCAAATCTCGGATAGGCTCAAGGGTAGCACGGATTTGTAAATCTTCAGTCGAAAGTGTCGTGGCAGGTGTGGCAATGCTGTCGCTCATCAAGAGCCAACCTCTATCTGCTGCACGTTGCAAATAACTTTCGCCAGCGAAGCCGAAAGCAAAGTCCAAACCTGGTGCTAAACCGCCTGCCGACCGTTGTCCAAGAACGTCGCCAATGTTGGGACGGAAGCCCGGCAATGCCATATTATAGGTGTTCCGATAAGAAACACTGACATTGCGCAACATCATAGCACCTCTTGCCACATATTGTAAGGTCTTATACCACGACTGCTCCTCTGGCTTAGGCTTAGGAACGAGGGTAACTTTTACCTTTGCTGTGTCTTGAGAAAGAATGATAATGGTGTTCTCGTCTTTGATCTTATACTTTATAGGATAGGCTGTTCCGTCTTGGCGCATGGCTGTGAGTCGGAACTTCTTGGTCTTTTGACCGTGAGCCAACACAGTGGTTGTATCTGCCGTGAGTTGCAACTCCTTCTCAAAGCGTGTTGGTTGTTTGGGCTTTGCAGGTGCAGCACTCGATTGGAAACGGCGGTTTGCCTTTTGGAGGAAAGGTATATAATTATAGAGTGTTTCCAAATTGAAGCGGGCGTTGCCGTTGATGTTCCGTGTGTTGGTAATCGTATTGCCCAAGAATGTGCCATCATCCAAGTCAGCGCCACGCGTCCAGTTGTAGGTAGCGTTATAAGTAACATCGCTCGTTATCCAATCCAGCACAGGAATTTTGCTCAAAGGCAATTTATAGGAGAGTTCAAACGATTGCTGGTAGGTGAGAGGAGTGCCCAAATGGCGAATACTTGTCCACACAGAATCTTTCCACGCTGCATATTGCGTAGGATAGAGTTCCTTATTAACGGCAGTATAAGGCTGTTCAATCTCTGCATTAGTGGCAGAGTTGAACGTCATGTGAATATTCTTCGTCAAGTCCCAGCGTAAAGCCATAGAGCGATTCCAGAAGAAGTCGCTCGACCAAGTAAGAGGCAGAGTTGCACCGCCCGGATTTTCAGAATCACGCTCTTGGAACTCGTAATAATTGCGAATGATATCGCTGTTGATAGAGATACTTTGTGGTAGGAAATTTATCCCAATATCCTTGAAGAAGCGCACCCATTTGCTCCTGCTCTTCCATTTCTTGAAAGGCTCATAAGTACGGAGGTTCGGACTATAGTTATAGGCTAAACTCCACTTCCAAGAATTGTCTTTCTCCCAAGCCGTGAGGTCGCCTGTCGTATAGCGTTGGCTCATGGCATAGCTGAACGAGAAGTTGGCAGGGTCAAAGGGAAGAGGCTGACGCTTGAGTGTGCGGATGTTGAACCGCACGCCCGAAAGGCTGAGGTTGCGATTGGTCGAAACAATGTTGGTCAGCAATTCCAATGAGTCCTTCTGTGCCTGCGTCAAACCTGCCTCCGATTCTTCCATCGTTAGGTCTGTATCAAAAGGATTGTACTTGGGCGTAGTCTTCTGCTTGCTATAATTATAATATAAAGGAGCGTTAAGCTTCAGCTTCTCGGGCAAGAGTTTGCCGAGCTGAACATTGGTCGTAACACTATACTCATAGAAATCATTATCTCTGCGCTGTGCCACACCTTGCTCCAAACCGCCAAAGCCTGCAGTCTCTAAATGGCCATTAACATTCACAGTAGCCACATCACTCAACTGTACATTCAATGTACCTTGAGCAGCCCAGCCTCCTTCGTTGGTGTAATCTTGCAGACGCAACTCATTGACCCACACTTCGGCACTCTGCACCGTGCGAGAGTTGTTGCGAACGCCAATCATAATGGTACGCACATCGCCCAAGGAGGGATTACCCATCACACTGATTTTGTTGCTGGGTTTATCGTTATCGTACTCAGAGAAGATAGTGGTCGTAGAAGCACTGCCCGCCGCCTTTTGAATGTTGCGGTTCTTCTTGATGTTCGTAAACTTCTTGAGGTCAATATCTAACAAGTTGTCAATAGGCCATACGGCTTCAGGACCACTGCCCGATGAAGCGTACAAGCCATCGGGTGTAATGGTCAGAGGAACTTCGTATTCGTAGAAGTTATTGCGATAGTCTGTACCCAAGCGCAGGAACACGCTGATTTGCCCACTCGTAACTGGCGTTGCACCAGATAGCGAGTTGGCATGAGTAAACATCTGCAAATGCTTGTAGCGACGCAGGTCTAAAGACACGCCCTTATAAACCGCACGTTCATCTCCACTATTGAGATTTTCGATTGTCATCGCCAACGACTGCTCATCGCTTTGCAACACTTGGCTCTGTCCTGGGTCTACAACACGGCTAATGCCTGGAGGCAATACATAATTGACTGGCGTCTTTTCGTTGTTCTCCTCAAAGTTTACGGCAGAAACAGAGAAGTCACTCCCGGAAGGTGCTGTACCTGTTGAGGATAAGGGCTGTTCATACATGCGCCACTCGCCATGCACCAAGTTCAAGGTGGCAAAGCGAAGTACCACAGGATTCTTAAAGCCCGTCATGAAGGCGCGCATAAAGCGGATACTACTAAAGTCGTTGATATTGCCAACCTTACTTTCGTAGCTCTCTACAGGAATACGGAATTGATACCAAGTAACCTCCTTGCGCTGACCATTGCGGGTAGGCTCAGAGGTGGTACGACTATCGACAATGAAGTTACTACCAACAACCATCTGTGTTGGGTCAATCTTCACGTGGTATTGATAGTACTTATCGTATTCGTTCAGCGTATAGTCTTGGTTGATATCCTCAACATCGGGTGTGGTCTTATAGGCAGTACTGTATGTTTCGTTAGTCGCTTCGGGCGAGTTGCCATTTGGATTGTTGATATATTTGTATCGCTCCAAGATGGTCTTACGGGCAGCATCGTAGTCGTCGCCACGGAAGTAGTGGTAACGGTCTGCCGAAGGATTGGCGGCTATCTCATTATATACAGTGGGCGTAACAACGCTACTGATTTGACTCAAATAGTTCTGATAAGTAGAGAAGCTCGCCTCATCTGCAGATGATAGACCATTGAAGCCCACGTCCTGCAACTGGCGTGCACCACTACTTGTATTAAAGGCGTAAGTTACGCTATTCGTATTAGGAACACGTCCCCACACCGTTTCGATATAGTCAGTCGAAGAAGTGTTAGTGGGCAGTCCGCTTTCGTAGAACTTATAGCCATCGTTGAGAACATCCTCACTGATGTCGCCCAAGTTGAAATAAAGATCGCCCGTAAGGTCTTCGCCAGTTTCTCTTGCCTTAACAAAAGGATCCATCATCCAAAACTCGAGATATTGGATGTTGGCTGTTTCAAAGTCTGTCGTGTTCAAACGACGCATCATACCGCCCCAACGTTGCATAGGGTTGGGCAAACTACCATCGCTGTTCAGCGTAGGGTCAAGGTTGTAAGGGCCACGCTCTGTTGGATAGTAAGCTAAATTAAGAACGTTGATGGTTGAGCTTTCGCCCGTCTGAATTTGGCGATTGGGGAATAATTCTTGTTGATATACCTCGCGTACATAAGGGTCTGATAATTGGTCTAAATCAGTCTTTATATAGCCAGGTGTCAGAGAACTTGAACGGCGAGTGAAGAGAGGGTCGATATTATACCAAGCCAAGAGCGCACGGTTGTAACCATAGCGTACATCGTTGCTATAGCTATGCTCTGTAAATTGTGCAGGCACGCTACTAAGCATCCACTCCGTAGGATTGGAAATATCAATTTCAATCTTGGAGTTTTCAAAGTCATCAATATATGAGGCACTGCCTTGGGAGTCGCTGTTCTTACCCACAAAGAGTTTCGCAACTTCGGCAGTGAAGTTGATGTTGGAGGGAGCTGTAGCGTTGGTGAAAGGAAGTTTATCCACCAAGTTCGTGAGCCACTGATTGTCTTTCTTATAGGCAATGTTCAGTCCAACAATGGTGTTGTTCAGCGGCTCTGCGCCCATCGAAGTCTTGGTCGTTAACGCACGCTCCGAGAGATGGAGGAGTGTTCCGCCAAACTGTAAGTGCTTGCTATAATCATATTGCCAGTTCAAACCCAGCATCGTCTTGCGCTGAAGACCATAGAAAGTGTTGCTTTCAACACTGGCATTGATTGCCGTTCCTGCTGAAAGAATGCTTTGGTTCAAAATGCTGACAATACCGCTATAATAATCGACCGTATAATCACTTCCCTCAGTCAGCGTCACACCGCCAGCAGTTACCACAACACTTCCTTGCGGAATGTTCGTTGCACCCAAAGAGATTTGCCCCGTCTTCGTGGCTTTATATTGTCCTGTGATATAAAAGCGGTTCTTCTCCGCAATTTGTTTTGCGGAAGTCTTGGTCAGGTCATAAAGTTCTTGGTAGACATACCTTGAAGAAATGGCTGGGTCGTTGATAACGGTAGTGAGATAGCTACCGAAAGGCTCTGCAACGGGGAAATAGATACGTCCCGTTGTGGAGTTGATAGTATAACCCTCTACATAATCGAAGTAAGAGTTGGGATTGCGTCTATTATTATTATCTAAGCGGTCTGCACCGATGAGCTGGAGTATCTTCTGATTGTGTAATCCCTGCTCGGGCAGATAATTCAAATAGACATTGCTGGAGTCACTAAGATACTTAACATCTAAACGGAACTTTTCTTTTTGCACATTTATCGCTCCGAGCGAATAAACGTTCTTCATCATCAAGTCCCAGTTGCCTTGGCTTGGCTCATTGGAAGTGTTCTTCAGCGACTTCACCACCAAGGTTTGGGAGTTGTCGGCAATATCGCTGGAGAACTCGCCCACTTGATAGGTGTTACCTCCATAAGTATATTCAAAGGCTACGGCTAAGACTTGCTCTGTTTGCAATGTAGAGCGCAAACTGATATAGCCCAGTGCTTCGTTGAGATCATATTCTGAAGAAGAGAGCAGACGTGCGCTTTCTAACTTCTCATAATCTACCCCGCCAGCAAGTCCCAAGCCATCGAGGGCACTCTTCAGCGTGTTGATATTACGTACGGCAACGCCAGTGCCAATGATGGAGCTATATTCCGTGTTGGCACTATTGGCAGGGACATTACTACCTGTGGTTGCCCACAATGAATTACTGATACGGCTAT
>JBHAFO010000128.1:0-5864 GCA_041856145.1 Alloprevotella sp. | reverse complement strand
ATCGGTGCGCACGTCAAACTCTATCAAGGCGTGACCCTCGGGGCAAAGAACTTCCCCTTGGACGAAGAGGGCAACCCCATCAAACACATACCCCGCCACCCGATTGTAGGCAATAATGTGATCATTTACAGTAATGCCACCCTCCTGGGACGCATCACCATTGGCGACCACGCAGTGATAGGCGGTAATGTTTGGGTGACCCACGATGTGGCACCGCACACAACGATTACCAAAAGTGCAGCCCCCGCCTTGCCTTCCACACACGAAAAGACAAACTTCCAACCCACAAACAAAAACAGATGAACGAGCTTCCCAAAGATCCTATGATGCTATACAGCACCCTCAATATGCGCCTCCGCGACCAATATCCCTCGCTCCAGCTTCTCTGCGACGACCTCCATATCAACGAGGCTGACATCCTCGACACGATGGCAAAGCACGGTTTCGAGTATAGCCCAGAGCACAACAAGTTTTGGTAACGCCAAGCCTATGCGACACCTCCGCGCCTATCCCCTTTCCCTGCTCTGCATCGCCATCATTTGGGCACTCTGCCTACTCAAACCGCCCGCCTTGCCCGAAGGACCAGAGATTCCCCATTTAGACAAGGTGGTGCACCTCGTGATGTACTTTGGACTTTGCATCCTCCTTTGGTTGGAACACTGCAAACGCTCTCCACAAATCCGCTGGAAGAAGTTCCTACTTTGGGGAGTCGTTGCGCCCATTCTGATGAGCGGTGCAATCGAGTTGGCACAAGCCTATCTAACGCCAACACGCAGTGGCGACTGGGCAGACTTCCTCGCCAATTCCTTGGGCGTCCTCCTCGCCATTCCCTTTGGCACCTATGTGATACGCCCCTTGGCACTACGCTATTTCCACCGCACCAAGTAAGCATTTCACCCCTCCATTTTTCTTATGACTGGCAACTCCTCTTCACAGCTTTATCTCCGCTTAGCTCCCACGCAGCTTCATTTCGCACGGCTGAACATTGCTCCGCCACTCTATTTTGAAGCCGTGCCATACGCCATGCGTCACACCACTTCGCTCTCGGGCAATCTGCGTGAGGCACGTGCCACCGTGCCACTGCTCCAAAGTCCCATCACGCACACAACAGTCCTTGTCTCAGCCCCTGTGACCACCGTGCCTTTGGACGAATTTGAGGAGGAGGATTGCGAACCGCTTTACAACGCTTGCTTTCTTGCCGAACAGCCCCGACGCGTCTTCTACGATGTCGTGCCTTCGGCGCATGTCGTTTTGCTTTTTGCCGTAGACACAGCCGTTTGTCATAGCCTCGAGGAAACCTTCGGACAGGTCTATTTCACATCTGCCCTCACGCCACTGCTCCGCCACTTCGGTGTGAAAGCCGTCGAAGCCTCTGCCCAGCGTGTCTTTGTGCATCGCCACGACAATGCAGTGGATATTGCAGTTTTTGAAGGCAAAGCTCTCTTGACCCTCAATAGTTTCAATGTGCACACTGCCACCGATGTGGCGTATTACGTGTTCAATATCTTGAAGAAACTCGACCTGCCCATAGCCACTACACCGCTCTATGTGTCTGCCCCCAGCGCTGAGCGTGTCAATCTCATTGCGACACTGCAGACACACTCCCCACAAGTGTTTCCCATCAAGGCTTCCAGCGAATTTAATCGCCACCCCATCACCCTCCACGAAGCCCTACCCTACGACTTCACTACCTTGCTGATGAGCAAGGTCTTGGGCTAAAATTTCCACCTCCCGCCCACCTTTCTTATCCCAGCAAAGGTCAAACAAATTTCTCCCTTGCCTCTGCTCCTTGGGCTTATAGAAAAGGACGAGCAGTAGGAGCAAGGCGTAGACTGCCTGCAAAATGTGACGCATTTTCAGTCAATGATTTACGGTGCGTTCTTACACACCTGTCACAGCAGCTCAAGATGCGGACTTGTGAGGATGCCGACATATTTTTCGGACGAGCTACATCTCCTCCTAACTTTTAACCGTAGCAAGACAAGGACTACCAAACACATTATTCCTCTATGCTTCGTTTCCTCCACCGCTGTTTCGTTTGGCTCTGCCGTTTGCCCCATCGCCGAGGCTATGGAGTACATTCGCCTTTCGCTTTCAATTTTATCCGTGATGTCGTGTTTGAACGTGGCGAATACTACGCCTATGCCCCCTTGCGTGCCAAGCGACACTGCCACGACCGCCCCGAGCGCGACCTCCGCCTTTTGTTCCGTTTGGCAAATGCCCATCGTAGCCAAACTGCCACCATCTTTGTGGACGACCAATACAACGACACCACCGACATTGCGGCATATCTCCGTGCCGCCCGCCCCCACATCACTTTCTACGACGCTTCGGAACACATCATCGCCTCTCCCCGTCACCTCCTCCTCCTCCTTTCGCCCGACTGGCACATCGTTGCCAACGCCTATCTCCCGCAGGTGCAACCCCACAGCATGCTCATCGTTTCGCCCATCACGGGCACAGCCTCCTCCCATTGGCGCACCCTCTGTTCCCGTCCCGAAGTCTGCGTCTGCTTCGACCTTTACGATTTCGGCATCGTCTTCTTCAACCCCGACCACAACCCCGAAGTGCACAAAGTCAATCGTGCATTTTGAGAGTTGCAAGGTGGAAGATAAATTTATACCACCCACTTTGACTATCAGCAGAAAATATAGGAGTGTTTCGATTGAACGCACCAAGCCTTTTCATGAACGAGGGACGCTCAGATTTGAGCGTCCCTCGTTCATGAAAAGGCACTGATATAATTATCTCAAAGCATTACCTTGTAGCTCGGACGTCCTTATACAAATTCGATAAACTGGACAATGACGAGGAGGGAGAGGGCAGAGAGACTGGGGAAACCGACACATTTTTGCGCCTAAATCCTTCTCCGCTTAATCTTACGTTGGAGGCGTTGGCGGAGGGCTTTTTCTTTTGTCAGTGTGAGGGCAGTTTTCCAGAAAGTGATAGCCTCTGCCGTGCGGTTGCAACGATAATAAATGTCGCCAGCATGCTCGTAAATCGTGGCAGAAGGGTCGGTGTCGTGATGGAGCGTGGAGTCGATAAAAGTGCGAGCCCGCTCATAATCCTTCTTACGGAAAAGTACCCACGCATAGGTGTCGAGGAAAGTGGCATTCGTAGGCTCTGCCTCGATGGTGCGCCGTGAGAGTTTTTCGGCATAGTCGAGCCGTGCGCCATCCTCCGCAAGGAAATACGCATAGTTGTTACGGGCGAGGAGATTGCCACTGTCGTAGAGAATCACACTATCGTATGCCGCATAGGCTTCCTGCCGACGCCCCATTTTGTGCAACAAGTCGCCCTTGATGAGATAAAGCTCTGCCAACTGCGACAAGGTGGCTTTCGTGGACACAGCTGTGGTGGCTTGGTTGAGCAAGGCAAGGGCTGAACTTGTGCGGTGCTGCTGTATGTCCACCAAAGCTGGATAATAATAATAAACGGCTTCGGTGGGCGTGTACTTCAATCCCTCTAAACTCACCTTGCGCAGGGCAGTCAGGTTTTCCTCTTTCAACAAAAGGTTGATGAGCATAAAGCGCATTTCGTTGTCCTCTGGTGCTAAGGTAAGGATGCGCTCCAAAACCGCTTGTTGAGCGGAGTTGGGCATATTTCGGCGCACGAGATAACTCAAATAGAGGTCAGCAAATTCTCGGTTGGGCGAGTGCTGTGCCATTACTTCTTCAAAGAGTTGCAACGTGGCAGTGCTGTCTCCTTTGAGGTGGCGGGCGGCATAGTTTTTCAAAGCCTCCACACGTGCGCCATCCTCGGCTTCGGGATTGAGAATGAGCCGTCGTGCCATCGCTTCATAGAGCGTATCGTTCTTGTCCACAATGGCTTGGTTGATGAGCGAGAGCTGTGCAAAGCCATTGTTCGGTTCGGAAGTGAGCACGTCATGGTAGATATATTGTGCCATCTCGCCACGTCCCACTCTGGCATAAGCATCGCCAAGAATGACCCGATAGCGGAGATTGTTGGGATACTGCGCACAGAGATCTTCCAAGGCTTGGAACGCCCGTGCCGAGTCTGCCATTTGGGCGTAAAGTTCAAACTTCTTGAGCGAAATCTGCTCCGTCGCGCCAAACAGACGCTCCAAGCGGTCGAGGGTGGAGATGGCACCAGGATAATCCTCCGATAGAATATAAAGCGAGGTGAGGTTGTAGAGATTATTCTCATCGCTGGGTCGCAGTTTTTGTGCCTCTTCCCGATAAAAAATGGCATCACGAAACCGCTCCCGATCGGCATAGCGGTCGGACAGGGCAAGGAGATAGGTGCGATTGTTGGGCATCCACACTGCAGCACGCTCCAGCAAAGAATCGGCACAGTCTATCAGCAGAGTATCTTCCCACGACACTGCACTATTGCGCACCGACACACTCATCTCGTACAAGGCTTCGGGGGCGTAAGGGTTGATTTTGAGTGCCTCCTCAAAGAGCAGATAGGCAGAGGCTTCGTCACCCCGCAACCGTTGTTGAACGCCCTCGAGATATATCTCATTGAAGCGGCGTTGCTCTTCGGGCGCAAGGATATGTTTAGGGGCTTTCTTCAGTGCCATTTCTGCCTGCCGATTCAGCGAAGGCGTACAACCCGCAAACAGCAGTGCAAGCACTGTTGCGATGAGAGATAGCAGGGAGGTGTGCAAAAGTTGTTTCATTGATTTAAGAAAACGGGCGACTGGGCAGATGCTGTATATAGAATAAATAATAAGAGGGAGGGCAAGGAGAGAGCACTTGGGGCATAGCGCATTGGCAAGCCTTGATAAGTTTTAGTAGGAAATCTCTATTGGCAACGTGCACTCTCGTAAACGATGCAGGAAAGCTCACAAGGTTGCACCTTGGGGCAGGCCGAACGTCCCTATATACATAGACCAAACTCCTCGCCCGTTGGTTTTAGCCCTTCCCCGTATGCCCAAATCCTCCTGAACCTCGGAGCGTGTCGTCGAGCGTGTCCACGGCTTCCCACTCAGCCACCTCGTGACGGGCTATGACCATCTGTGCAATACGATCGCCATCGTTGATCACGAAAGGTTCGGTCGAGAGATTGGCAAGGATAACCCCCACTTCTCCCCGGTAGTCAGCATCGATCGTGCCAGGCGTGTTCAAACAAGTGATACCATACTTCAGTGCCATGCCCGAGCGAGGGCGCACCTGCGCCTCGTAGCCCGCAGGCAATGCCAAATACAGCCCCGTCGGCACGAGCGTGCGTGCCATAGGCTCTAACGTTATAGGCGCATCAATATTTGCCCGCAAATCCATGCCCGCACTCAGGGGCGTAGCATATTCAGGAAGGCTATGTCGAGAACGGTTGATAATCTTTATTTTCATACTGCAAAGATAGGAAATTTTATCAGAGAGCAACTCCCCACTCCTCCCCGCAATCGTCCCATTTTCACTCTCCCCTTTCTTCCATCTGGTTACCCTTGAAACAAAACATGGAGACTCTGAAGAGAGAAAAAGGAGGCTGTCATCCCACATTTCCCCAGTCCCGCTCACCTTTGTCAGTCTCCACTCCGATTAGCTCGTCTTCGTCCATCTTCTTTTTGCCACCTTCACCACCCCTTCCCCTCCCTCTTTCGCATTTTTCACGCAAATGGCTATGATTTTCAGCACCTCCTTGGCAGTTTCATAAAAAAGCTATATCTTTGCAGATGCTTTCCGCATAACCGCTGATGGGATGAGTGTTCCCCGTTTATGTTGTGCTGGGACGAACAAACAACCAATAACAAATCCCACAATGGTAGATTTAATCAAAGTTGCTGAAGAAGCATTCGCTACTGGCACACAACTTCCTGCATTCAAGGCAGGTGACACTGTAACGGTGGCTTACAAAATCGTCGAAGGTAACAAGGAGCGTGTACAGTTGTACCGCGGTGT
>JBHAFO010000127.1:0-6401 GCA_041856145.1 Alloprevotella sp. | reverse complement strand
CTGTTACCTTAAAGCTATAGGGAACACCTGTTGTTATGGAGAGGATAGTTGTTGTGCCATTGACCACGAAGCCATTGTCAAAGCCTCCGTCGGCACGGCGCGTATAAACCACATAAGCATCGGGCGCAGCTGTAGGCTCGAGGTTGTCCACCTGTGGTTGCCACGAGAGTTGCACGTGTCCGTTGGCTACGATGGCAGAGAAATTGCACACAGGGAGCGGTTGCACCACATAGCGCTTGCTGTTATGTTCCGAATGGATGTAGCGCAAGATGGCTTTATAGACAGAGCGGGCAAGAGTAAACTTAAACACAGGGTCATGAGCATAGCGCATGTCCGTGAAGTTTTGGTGTGAAAGCGTTTCCAGTATGATGGACGGCACGTAAGGCATGCGACTCTCGCCATAGTTGCGATCCCAGAGTTCACGCTGTGTCCATTCTCTGCCAAAGGTTGCACTGAGGTCACGTTGCAAGCCTTGCAACACCAATGCCCCGAGATCGCCCGAGGCTTGGCGAGCCATGCCTTCGGGAAAGACGGTCAAACTGTCGCCATCCATAGAAGTGTAAATGGCAAGAGAACCGTAAATAGAGTTGTCGGAACGAATGCCCGCATCGCTGTGAACTGCCAAAGAGAGTTCGAGAGGCATACCCTTGCCCGCTTTGTTGGGCAGATAAACCGATGATCCAGCCAACCAGTTGAGATAGTTGGGTCGAGAGCGTATGTCGTCATTGTAGTCGTTCGTGCCAGCATCCTTGTTCCAAAGACTGTCGGGCATTCCGCTCCATTGTGTGTTGTAGCGGGCGGCTTCTAAGAAGCGGGGAAAACCGCTCGTGCCTGCACTGCCTCGTGTGGCAATGCCCATTCCGCCTCCAAAGCGCACGCCATCTGCGACTACGACACCGCTACTCTTTGTCAGATTAGAGAGAGAGACGCCTTGCCGAGTGTCGTTGGCGGTGAAATGGAACGTACCGAGATACACCCAAGTGCCCCCGCCAATTTGTTGATTGACGACAACCTCTGTTTCTCCTCCCGCATGGTGCACGGTATAATGGGCTTCGTCAGTGCTGTTTGCCAAGGTCTGATAACTCACATAAACGGCATAGTCGTCAGTGGTGATGCCTAACGGATGCCAAGACACCTTGGCAAGATGTTTCTCCGAACTTGTTGTCTCTGCCATGCGGGCTGTGCCTGCTGTGAAAGGGCTTGCCTCTAAACCGATTGCACCAAAGGGCATGGCAAAACCTGCCGTTGGGGTATTCTGCCAAAAGCTCCGCCCTTGCGAAGTTTCCATGTAGGAGTTGGGAAAAATGCGATCGTTGTCCACAATCACTTCGTTTCGCTGGCGGTCACGCTCTCGTGGCGTGGCAAGGATTGCTCCCGCATTTTCGAGCATCGGCATCAGATAGGGAAGAACAAAGCTCTGTGTCAGCAAATCCTCTGTGGTGCAAAAGAGGTTGGGGCGTTGCCATTCCCACTGACCTGTTTGCACCCGATAGTAACGTCCGTGGCTGTGCCAAAGGGCGAGATGACGGTTGTCCAAGCCAGCTGTGATGTCAAAAGGTTTGGAGATGTTGCGCACCCAAGCGTTGCCCGTATAGTTGCTTTGCCCCCAAAGGCGACTGCGGTCGCGGTGACTCGTGCGCAGGGCATTGGGGATAAGGTGCTCAATCGTCCGACCTTTGGCGTCAATCACCGCAAGTTTATATTTCGCAAAGGCTTCTGGCAGGCTGGATCTCAGGTCATTGTAAATAGCCTTTACGCTCTCCTCCGTAAAAGTTTGGGAGCAAAATGCTTCGTTGGCATAGAGCCGTAGTGTTTCCTCCTCTTCGTCAATGGCGATGCGCTCCAATGCCATGGGCTGTGAGGGGCGATAGCCTTTTTTGTGATAGGTTCTGAAAAAAGCCCGAGCCTGCGCGTTAAGCGTAGAATCGGTTTGTGCCTTGATGGTCAGGAATGGAAAAAGGGCGAGGAGGAGGAATGGGAGTTTCACAATGCTTCAGTGCTAAATTTTTCAGGATGGCGGGCGCAACCCTCATAGGCTTGGTAATATTCCATAATCGCCTTTAGGTCAGCATCCATATCGTTGGAGGGAAAAATCTCTTTGGTACAAACAATCGTGCGGTGCTTGAAATCGAGCGCATAGAGCTGAATGGGGATATTTGCTTTCTGCGCAATGAAATAGAAACCCCGCTTCCAAGTTGTGGACAATGAGCGTGTGCCCTCAGGAGTCACAGCGAGGTTGAAGTAGTCGGCTGTGCGTGCCATCTCTGCGAGCTGATCGGTGAGCGAAGTCTTGCGACTGCGATTGACAGCGATACCGCCAATTTTGCGCAACAAGATGCCGAGAGGCCAGAAGAACCAATCCTTTTTCATCAAGAACTGGGCTTTGCGTCCTATGGCAGTGTAGTAAAGTTCGCCAATGATAAAGTCGAGGTTGCTCGTGTGGGGCGCAACGCAAAGGATGCACTTTTGGCGGGCAGGCACGGAGGTAACTATTTTCCAGCCCAAGAGGCGGAAGAGTATGAACTTACAAAGCGATTGCATCATAGTGGATAGAGAAGTGTGCAGATAAGGGCGGGAAAAGGAATGGGGCTAAGAGAAAAACATAAAAGCCCTCCCCCGAAAGAGGGGAGGGTATAAAGAGGTGTTACTGTCGGTTGCACCGACGCCATATTATGCTTGGGCAATAGCGTCCGAAAGCGCATTGGTGCGCTCCACGAACTGCTGGTGGAATTGCGTGAAGAATGTCTTTTCGCTGCCCTTCTCGATGTGGCTCAAACGAGAGACAAACTCATTGTTGATGTTGAGCGCTTCGACCATCAAAGCATCGAGCTTTTCGGCTTCAACTTGACCTGTGAGCTTGAGGGCTACGCAGTCGAAAAGTAACTCTGCGCAGGCTGACTTGACGTTCTTCTTCAAAAGTTTGCGACTTGCCATAATTCTAAAATATTTGAGTGGTATATATTATACTTACAAAGGTACTACTTTAATTTGGAATACCCTGCTTGAGGCGGGGCTATACTTTGTGATAAATCGCCTCGAAAGGCACACGGAAGCGGTCGCCCCAGATACCTTTTTCAGTGCGATAGCCACAAGAAATGACTAAGTTCACTTCTGCATCGGCAGGCAGGCGGAGAGCTTTGCGGACACGTTGGCTGTCAAAGCCTTCCAAGGGACAAGTGTCTATGCCTTGCTCTGCCATGGCAATCATGAAGGTCTGTGCTGCAAAGGCGCAACTCTTGTGGATGCTCACACGCATATCGGATTCGGACACTTGGCGGATGATAGGGCGGAAAAGCCCGATGATGCTCGACAAAGTCTTGAGCACCAAACCGAGAAGTCCCCAACTGCGACGGTAGAGAAAAGGGATAAGTTTTCCGTAATATTTTTCGTAGCGTTCAGTACGGCTTTGCCAACGGTCCTGCGGACTGGTCTGGCGCACGTTTTCACGGAGAAAATCCAAATTCTCTTTAGCCCGTTGGCGGTAGAGGGCAGGGCGTGTGACGAAGACCACAATCTGCTGTGCTGTTGTGGCAGCCATTTGTCCCAAACAAGCCTCTCCAAGCTCTGCTAATACTGTCTTATCGACCACTTGATAAGCCTCCCAAAGTTGCATATTGGAACTTGTGGGCGCAAGCTGTGCCAACTGTAAACATGCTTTCACTGCCTCTTCAGCCAAAGGGCGTTCGGCATCGAACTGGCGGGTGGCACGGCGAAATTCTAAAGCCTGTTGTAAACTCATCTCTTATATAATTATGTCTATGAATAAAGAAAGTTCCTTGAAATCTCAAGACTTCAAGGAACTTCGGGTGACTGATGGGATTCGAACCCACGACATTCAGAACCACAATCTGACGCTCTAACCGACTGAACTACAGTCACCATATTTTGCTCTCCCTTGGAAAGCAATGCAAAAGTACGCATTCTTTTTGAAGTAGCAAAGCCTTTGGGCTGAAAAGTGCGATTTTTTGTAAGAGAAAGGACGATCTAAAAGGGAGAAAGTCTAATATTTTTCTTCCAGCTCAAGGACTTCTATTTTGCCTCTTTGCTTGTAGAATGGCTTGAGCGTAGGCTGTTCTTGCTAAGGGCAGGATAATTTACAACAGCCTGCAACAACTTGTGTATCTTAATTTTGCAGACAGAGGAAGATGGTTGCAAAAAGTTACAGTCTCAGAGGTTGTATTCATAGGGAGGGGCTTGGGAAAAGTTCTATGGTATAATAAAAAGCTCGCCCAATCTTGATGATTGAGCGAGCTGGGTTTCGTTGAAACTTGAGGCAAGAATTATGCTTCTTCAGCAGGGGCTTCTTCAGTTGTTTCAGCCACTTCTGCCACGAGAGCAGCTTCAGCTTCAGCCTTGGCAGCAGCTTCGGCAGCTTTCTTTTCAGCTACTTTCTTTGCAGTCTCTTCGTTTTGCTTCTTCTCTTCAGCGAGGCGAGCTTCAGCAGCAGCTTTCTTCTCAGCAGCAGTCTTAGAAACTGTAGCTTCGAGCTTCTGAGTCTTTTCCTTCTTCCAAGCCTCGAACTTGCTTTGAGCAGCTGCGGCATCGAAAGCACCCTTACGAACGCCACCATTGAGGTGCTTCATAAGCATAACGCCTTCATCAGAAAGAATGTTGCGAACGGTGTCTGTTGGTTGAGCACCAGTCTCTACCCAATAGAGAGCACGTTCAAAATTCAAATCTACTGTGGCAGGATTGGTGTTGGGGTTATAAGTACCAATCTTTTCAGTAAACTTACCATCACGTGGTGCACGAGCGTCGGCGATAACGATGCTGTAGAAAGCGTAGTCCTTACGGCCATGACGCTGCAATCTGATTCTTGTTGCCATTTTGTATAATGTATAAATAGGTTTGAATAACGCAGTTATCTCGTAACTGCGGTGCAAAGGTAGTATTTTATATTTGATTATCAAAGCGAAAGTAGGTTTTGTGTGGAGAAATCTCGCTATTTGCTTCCTCCCGAGGGCTGAGGAAAAGATATTTTGGCGCAGGAAAACTCTCCTCCTTGCGCCAGCATTTTCTTCTGTTGGCGTAGGAAAACTTGTCTGGAAGGCTTGGATTTTCGGCTGGAGGCGCAAGAAAAGTTTAGTTTCCACTGATATCTACATAATTATCACTGATAATTATATAATTTGCACTGAGTTCTGTATAATTATCAGTGGAAACTAAACTTTCTTTGCGCCAGTAGGCAAAAATTGCTCCGATGGAGAGAGAAATAGCTGGCGAGGCAATAAGTTTTAGGAGGAGGAGAGAATGGCGGGGGTGCTGAATGTGATTCGGAGGAGCTGTCTTGCTACGGCAGAGAGTGCGGTGCAACGAGGCTGTGGGCAGGGGAGAGAAGTTGAGGGTTTGAGGTGGTGAGTGTGTGATAGGGGAAAGATGTCGAGGGCTGGGTGCGATGAGGCTATAGGTTGGAGGAAATAGAATGGTAGGAGCGAAGAATGTACCTCTCAACTATGGGTGGTAGAAAATAAACTTCTCGCCATCGGCTTGGAGCTTTTGGCGAGAAGTTTTGAGGGGAAGGATGTCCGCAGATATTATCGGATAAAGAGCATCTCACGATACTTTGGCAACGTCCAACGCTCGTCCTCAACGATGAGTTCGAGCTTGTCGATGTGGTAGCGGATTTCTTGGAGATAGGGGGCTACCTCGTCGTGATAGGCGATGGCACGTTCGCGCTCACTCTCAATTTTGTTGGCACGCTTGCGGGCTTCTACCATGGCATCAACCTGCTCAACGATGAAGCGGGTGTGCTTGTCGATTTTCTCGATGAGCGTAATGTTGTAAGAGGTGAGGCGGTCGGCATCGGCACTGTTGAACGTTTGGCGAATCTTCATCACGTTATCGACCAACACGGTTTGGTAAGCTGTGGCAACGGGTATGATGTGGTTCATACTCAAGTCGCCAAGAATGCGTGACTCAATCTGAATTTTCTTGAAATAGGTTTCCCACTTGATTTCGTTGCGTGCCAAAAGCTCGTTGCGCTTCATCACGCCTTGCGACTCAAACATCTGCACAGTGGCTTCGTCGCTGTAACGGTCGAAGACCAAAGGACAAGAAGTTTCGCAGTCCAAACCACGGCGGGCAGCTTCGGCTTTCCATTCGTCGCTGTAGCCATTACCGTCAAAGACGATGGGCGAGCAAGTTTTGATGTCCTCACGCAGAACGGTCAAGAGGGCACTGATTTTCTCCTCGCCTTGAGCCATAAGAGCGTCCACACGTTGGGCGAAATCGGTCAAAGCCTCTGCTACAGCCGTGTTGAGGACAATCATTGCACTGGCACAGTTAGCACTCGAACCTGCGGCACGGAACTCAAAGCGATTGCCCGTGAAGGCAAACGAAGAGGTGCGGTTGCGGTCGGTGTTGTCCACGAAGATTTCAGGAATTTGAGGAATGTCGAGCAT
>JBHAFO010000126.1:0-7266 GCA_041856145.1 Alloprevotella sp. | reverse complement strand
GGTAACCACGACGTCGAAGCAGGACACGCCGTTTACGACCGTTGGGTGCGCCAATGCCAGTTCCCTATGCTGTGTGCCAACGCCATTGCTACCGCAACAGGCAAACCTTATTGGCAACCTTATGCTATTTTGGAACGCAACGGTTTGCGCATAGCCGTACTGGGACTTTTAACGCCAAGCATACCTGAATGGTTGCCCGAGAACCTTTGGTCGGGCATACGCTTTGAAGATATGGTCGAAACGGCTCGTAAGTGGATGCCCATCCTGCGAGAACAAGAAAAGGCAGACCTCGTTGTAGGGCTGTTCCACTCTGGCGTGGGGTCGCCAACCGCAACGGGACGACTGCGTGAGAATGCCACGTTGCAAGTGGCACGGGAAGTGCCAGGCTTTGACGTGATCTTCTGTGGACACGACCATAGAGTTGCCAATATGCAAGTGCTTAACACGGCTGGCGATACGGTTGTTGTGCTAAATCCAGGGGCTAACGCTTTCCGAGTGGTACAAGCTAACGTGACGTTCGGTAACAATGGCAAGGCGAAAGTGCAGGGGCAGGTTGTAGACATAGAACACCTCGTTCCCGATGCCGACTATCTGGCGAAATTCAAGATGCAGCACGAGGCAGTGAAAGCTTTCACTGCTGAAAAGCTCGGTTACTTGGATAGCCGTCTGGACAGCCGCTCCGCCTATTTCGGCTCTTCGGCTTTTATTGATTTGATACACGAGATGCAACTCCGCCTCACGCATGCGGACCTCTCGTTTGCAGCCCCTCTCTCATTGGACGCAACGATAGAAGCAGGCGACATCCGTGTCGCTGATATGTTCAATCTTTACAAGTTTGAGAACTTACTTTACACAATGCGCCTTTCGGGACAAGAAGTCAAGGACTATTTGGAGTATTCATACGATAAATGGATACGCACCATGCGCACAGCCAAAGATACGATGCTTTATTTCCGTCCTAACGTAGGCAAGATTGCAGAGCCTTGGCAGCGACTGCAATACCCAGCCTATAACTTTGACTGCGCTGGTGGACTGATTTATACGGTTGATTTGCGTCAGAAGAAAGGCCTGCGCATCCACATCAAACGTTTTGCCGATGGGCGAAAGTTCGACTTAAAGGCAGATTATAAAGTGGCAGTCAATTCTTATCGTGGCAATGGTGGTGGCGATTTGCTCACAGTAGGTGCAGGCATTCCCAAGGAGGAACTCCAAAAACGCATCCTCTGGGCTACGGAGCGTGACCTGCGCTACTATCTGATGCAAACCATTCGCACGCAAGGTACACTCTCGCCCAAAGCCAAAGGACAATGGCACTTTGTTCCCAAAGCATGGGTGAAAGAGGCACGGGTGCGAGATGAGAAAATCCTATTTCAGCAATAATAATTTCAAACAAAATAGTTCTACAAACCACTTCTCGCCAGTCTGTTGCGAAGAGGTTTGTTCTCAACATTACAATCTATGGCAAAAGGAAAGGTAGATGCCCTTTTGGGTATCGTTTTCGGAGATGAAGGCAAGGGCAAGGTCGTGGACTACTTCACGCCCCAGTACGATGTGGTAGCCCGCTTCGCTGGCGGGCCTAACGCTGGGCATACCATTATCTTTGAGGGTAAGAAGTTTGTGCTCCGTTCCATTCCCTCGGGCATCTTTGATGAAGGGAAGGTAAACATCATTGGTAACGGCTGTGTCGTTGCTCCCGACTTGTTCATGGCTGAGGCTAAGGAGTTAGAAAATGCAGGTTATCAAATTGTGAACCGCCTGCTCATCAGTCGCCGTGCTCATTTGATTTTGCCCACGCACCGTCTTTTGGACAGAGCCTATGAACAAGCCAAAGGAAAGGCAAAGGTAGGAACAACAGGTAAAGGCATAGGACCTACTTACAGCGACAAGGCTGCACGCATTGGCTTGCGCATTGGCGACTTGCAAGAACCCGATTTCTTGGAGCGTTATGAGCGTTTGAAGGCACGCCACTTGCAGATCTTAGCAGATTTGAGCTTCACCGATTTCTCTTTGGAGGAAGAAGAAAAGACTTGGTTGGCAGGTGCTGAATACCTCCGCCGTTTCCAACTTTGCGACACAGAGGTTGAAATTAACCGTCGCCTATCTGAGGGTCAGAATGTGCTGGCTGAAGGTGCGCAAGGAACTCTCTTGGACATCGACCACGGCACATATCCTTTTGTTTCTTCCTCCTCAACAACCGTTGGCGGTGTATGCACCGGACTTGGCGTTGCCCCTACAACTATCAACCGTGTGTTCGGTATATTCAAAGCCTACAGTACGCGAGTTGGTGCAGGTCCATTCCCTGTCGAACTCTTTGATGAGACCGGCGAAAAGCTCCGAGAAATTGGTCACGAGTATGGTGCCGTGACAGGGCGTAACCGCCGTTGTGGTTGGGTCGATTTGGTGGCTTTGCGATACACCATCATGGTCAATGGCATCACCGACTTGGTGCTGATGAAGAGCGATGTCTTGGACACATTTGAATCAATCAAGGTTTGTGTGGCTTATGAGAAGGACGGCAATCGCACCGACACTATGCCTTACGACACAGAAGGTTGGCAGGCGGTTTATGAGGAACTGCCAGGTTGGCAAACTCCTCTCACAGAACTTCGTCACGAGTCCGAGTTCCCCTCTGCATTCAAAGCCTATATAGACTATTTAGAGACGCAACTCAATACCCGTATTAGCATCATCTCCGTTAGCCCCGACCGTGAGGCAACTATTGTGAGAAGCTAATCGCATTTCTTTCTCTACAGCATACAGAGGTCGGCTCAGTCTAAAGCTGAGTCGACCTTTATGTTTTGTGTTTTCTCATCTTTCTTGAGAAGTACTAATTTTCCTTGCGCTTGCAAACTTCCCACGCTGCATCAACCCTTTTGAACGAGGCGCAGGGAGAAAACTCGTCCTGCTAAGTGGAAAGTTTTTGGGTGGAAGGAGTGAGAAGTTGGAGCGAAAGAAGACTGTCGGAGTTCAGGCGGAGGAATACGAAAAAGAGGTAGTGCAAAATTTTGCATTACCTCTTTCAATGATGATGATGCGGAGAATTTATCCCAACTGTTCTTTAATGAAAGATTCCATATCTGCCAGATGAGATTCTGCGCTGAGGAAGAGAGCCAACTGATTCTTGGAGCGCACCAAATTATGCTCTGGGTATTGAATGCGGAAGTAGGTGTCGCCATTGATGTAGTCTGCCAAGAAGCGCACCAACTGCATGTATGGGAAAAGCATTGCTGCGTAAGGTAGATTTTCAATCTCAACCGAGGTCAAAAAGGTTGAGGCGGTTTTCAAGTAGCCCTTTGTGAAAGCCTTGAACACCTCCATGTTGAACCCAACCTTGTCGATTGCTGGATCATCTTCCTTTACAAAGTTGGCAGCACTGCGGAGGAAATCGCCATAGTCAGAGAACACAAAGCTGGGCATCACCGTGTCAAGGTCGATCACGCAAAGCACGTCGTCATTCTTGTCGAAGAGAATGTTATCTACCTTAGTATCGCAGTGGCAAATGCGTTTAGGCAATTTGCCCTCGCGATAGAGACGCTCGCTACGTGACATGGTTTCACGGCGGTCGGCAATAACGTCCAAAAGTTCCTTCACCTCGGCAACACGACCTTTAGGGTCTGCAGCTACTGCATCGTCAAGCTGTTTGAGGCGGAATTCAATGTTGTGAAAATCCTTGATCGTCTCGCCAAGCGTCGCATCGATGTCTGCAAGATTGGCTTGGAAGTTACCGAAGGTTTCGCCTACGATATAGGCACTTTCCAAAGAAACGCCACTCTTAGAGATTGTGTCAGGGATAAAGATCATCAAACGCCAACACTTGCCATTCTCATCAATGAAGAAATATTTATCTTCGTCCTTGAGAGGAATGAATTGGAGGCAGCAACGCAAAGTGTCCTTCCCCTCTGCTCCGAGCTTGGCACGCAGGTGGTTCGTCACAGCAGTGATGTTGTTCATCAACAAATCTGGGTCGGTAAAGATGGCAGTATTGACATCTTGAAGCACGTAGTCAGGCGTGTTCTCACCAGCTGTTGTTACCTTGTAAGTGGTGTTGATAAGTCCATCGCCAAGTGGACTAACATCGATAACTTCGCCTTCAATGGCAAAGCGATTAACGAGATTATTCAAATTAGACATTATAGAAGATGATAAAAGAATGATTATTCTACGTTGAATGTGAAGTTGCGGAAGTAGAGCTGCAAGGGCTTGCCACTCACATTGGTGAGACGAACACGATCAGCCTTGGCACCGTTGATTTCATTGCCTGTGTTGATGGTGTTGTTCTTAGCGTTGTATTGCAACAAGCTGATGGTCTTCCACGTGTTGCCATCGCCAACTTCGAGCTTAAAGTTGTTTTCAATAGCTGGTGCACCGAAGTCGAAAGAAAGCCCACGGAGTGTGCGTACCTTATCACCAATGATGGTGATTGAGCTACCTGACTCCCAAGTTACAACCTCCAAGAGTGGACGCACGCTTACTTTATTGCTTTCAAAACTAATATCTTGATTTGCCAATTGCGCTACGCTCGCCTCCATGTGGAAAGGATTGTATTCCGCAATGGGGGAGATGTCCGTACCATTCGCCTTGTTGTAAGCATTGACCTTATTCGCAAAAATCTTGTTGAGCGTAGGCATTAACACAGCCGCTCCCACCTTGATGCCAGTCTGCGTGGCATGCTGAATGCTACGGTCGGAGCTGAGGTCGTACATCTGCTTTTGGTAAGCACGAGCCACTTCAAACTCTTCAGGCGTCTTCATTGTGGCAACAGTGTAACCGTATTGACCAACAAGCTGTGCCTGCAAAAGCCAGGGGCGCAATTCCTTATGGAGAGCAGGGTTGCTATTGTCAACAAGTAGAAGTGTTGCAGCTTGTCCGAGTTCTACAGCCTTTTGCCCTACGGTTGCAATTGCATTGGCATCGCCTGCTACGGCACGTTCAGCAATAGGTTTCAACGCTCGGCTCTCTTCTCTGCGATAGCCGTGGGTGTTAGGACCTGGGTCTTCATTGTAAGAAGCGAACACTTGCAGAGCCTTAGCATTGGAAGGAAGGATTTCTGCAATCGCACGCTCCCAAGCTTTCATTGGATCGTAAGCCTTCATGTTCCAAGTGTATTCGCCCACACCATAGAGAGAAATCTTAGAAGCCTCTGCGTGCTCCATGGGATTGGACACAAAGCCACTCACAAGGGGAGCAATCTCTAAGCTATTGCCATAGGTAGGACCTAAAAGCAAGTGGTCACGCACGTAATCGCTCACGGCGAAGTTCCACCAAATATATGCCTTGCTACCAATGCGCTCATTGACCCATTCCATTGAAGGCACGTCGATGTCGTGAACAACGGTGTTGCCTGTCCACATCACGTGTACGCTCTTGTTGAGCTTCTCCTTGAGGCCAGCCAAATAGCTACCATCGCCATCCCACGCCTTATTATATATAGTAGGGCAAAGAATCAGCGGAGAAACATCCTTCTTTGCCTGTACAAAATGCTTGTCTACGTAGTTGAGCAATTCGGCTTGCTTCTGTGCATTTGCACCCTCACCCCAAATGTCGTCGAAGAATACGGCAAAGGAACGGATGCCCAAGTCGTACATTTTCTCGAACTTACTGATCAAAGCATCACGGTCTTCGGTGTTCCATTTAATATCGCCACCTGGGTGAATTGCCCAGTAGAATTGCACACCGTTTTCCTTGGCTTTGTGCACAAGTTCCTTGAGTCCACGTGCTTCTTCCGCTGGATAAGGAATGCGCCATTTTTCGCGGTGATAAGGGTCGTCCTTGGGGCCAAAGATATAAACGTTCATCTTGTGCTTACCATAGAACTCTAATTGCGAGAGGCGCGCCTCTTTGCTCCAAGGCGTACCGTAGAAACCTTCTACTACGCCACGGAAAGGGACATCGGGATAGTCCGTGATTTGGCACTCCTGCAACTTGCCGTCTTTGGCAATTGCTAAGAGGGTTTGTACACCGTAGAATGCACCATTCATATCGGCTCCAGTGATTGTAGCACCTTTGCGTGTGATATTCAAAGTATATCCCTCGCTGTGCTTGGGTGCTTTCTTAGGGTCTACCTTCACAACGAGCTTAAACTTGGACTTCGCGTCTTCGGTCAAAGCTTTTGTCAGTGTATTGCGTACATAGCCTTCAGGTGCTGTAATATGCCAGCTCTTGGGAGCATCGAAGAGGGTTGCATTAGGGCTAACCACCTGCTGTGGGGAGGGCGAAACGTTGGAAACCTGCGCACTCAGGGGCAAGATGCTCAAGAGGGCAGCGATAGAAAGGACGCTTTTCGTCATGATAGTTTGATGATTAGTGTGAGTGAATATAGAGTAGTTATTTTTTATTCTTGAGATGATGCACAAAGAAATTGGCAATCTTTGTGAAGAGATGGTAGCGCGTGTTGCCACCATAGATACCGTGATTACGGTTTGTGTACACCTGATGGTCAATTTGCTTATCGGCTTGCACATAGGCTTCTGCCACTTCTACAAAGTTTCGGTAATGCACATTGTCGTCTGCCGTACCATGAATAAGGAGGAGTTCACCGTGCAATTTGGGCGCACGCTCTATGGGATTGATGGCATAGCCTGCAGTGTTCTCTTGCGGAGTGCGCATGTAGCGTTCGGTATAAACCGTGTCGTAGTATTTCCAGTTAGTTGGGGCTGCGATAGCCACGCCTGCACCGAAAACGGGACGCCCTTCGCTCATTGCCATCAGGGTATTGAATCCACCAAAGCTCCAGCCCCAAATGCCAATGCGCTCCTTGTCTACATAAGGCAAAGAGCCAAGATAAATGGCTGTCTCTACTTGGTCTTTCGATTCCAAGTCGCCTAATCGGAGGTAGGTGCACTTCTCAAACTCAGATCCGCGTCCACCTGTGCCTCGTCCGTCTACACAAACATAGATGAAGCCTTGCTGTGCCATATAGCTCTCGAAAAGCCCACCGCCATAAGAACCAATGCCCCAAGCATCAGTAACCTCTTGCGAACCAGGACCTGAGTATTGATACATAATGACAGGATAGCGTTTATTCGCATCGAAATCTTTGGGCTTGATCATCCAACCATTGAGCGTCACGCCCTCTGAAGTGGTGAACGAGAACATTTCCTTCTGTCCCAACTTACCTGCAATCTTTTCCGTCAGTTCTTTATTATCTACAAGCGTTGTGAGTGTCTGCCCTTCCTTATTGTTCAAGGTGGTAATGGGAGGTTGGGTCATCGACGAGTAGACATTCATGAAATAGTTAAAGTCTGTCGAGAAAGTAGCGGCATTCGT
>JBHAFO010000125.1:0-3011 GCA_041856145.1 Alloprevotella sp. | reverse complement strand
CCTCTAAGCAAAAATATTGGCACAGGGAGTAAAGTCTTGAAGCGTAGACAATATTACAACCTTACGCATCCGTATGAATAGGAAGCAACAGAGTAGTGTCGTTTGGTTGCCTCTTCTTCCAAAGCAAATCGGTCATCCTGCTTCATGAAGCAGAATGACCGATTAAAGTATAGATGCTACTACAAATTAGTAGAACCAGCGAACGTAGCAGAAGTCTTGGCGAGATGGGAGATCGCGATGTTTGGGGAACATACGGTAGGCCACCTTGATTGTACCAGCAACTTCGATCACTGTTGTCAATGTGAATGTGTAGAGCGAGCCTTCACGCTTCACCAATTCCATAGGTAGAACTTTTTGGACAACGTCTTTGCCGTCAATATTCTCTACCATCACAAGCTCAATGCCGATGGCATCGTCCAAGCCAGCCTCGTCTATCACGTGGGTCACGCTGAGCTTTTCGCCACTTGTTACAACGCCCGAAGGACCGAGGGTTCGCTCTGAAGACACGATGCGGATGCTATCCCATTTCTCTGCAACCACCTCTTTCCAAGCTGCAATTCCTTTTGCTACACGACTATTGTCGGCAGAAATGTACTTGTAACGAGCGGCTTGAGGATTGTAGAACTTCTCGTAATAGTCGTCCAGCTGGCGGCGCATTGTATAGTGAGGTGCGATGCGTGCCATAGAATTCTTCACTGTTTGAATCCACCCTTCACTATATTCCTTGCCTTGACGGTCGAAGTAGAGAGGAATGATTTCAGACTCCAAAAGCTGATAGATGGTGCTGGCGTCGAGGCGGTCTTGATACTCCTGACTGTCGTAAGTACGCTTGTCAGTCAAAGCCCAACCTGCACCCTCACGATAGCCCTCGTACCACCAACCATCAAGCACTGAGAGGTTCACTACACCATTCATCAAAGCCTTTTCGCCTGAAGTGCCACTGGCTTCCAGAGGACGAGTTGGCGTGTTCATCCAAATGTCTACACCGCTTACAAGGCGACGAGCCAACTGCATGTCGTAATCTTCCAAGAAGATAATTTTGCCAATGAACTCGGGACGTTGAGAAATTTCGTAGATATATTTAATAAGACCTTGACCTGCGCCATCGGCAGGGTGCGCCTTACCTGCGAAGAGGAATTGCACTGGACGCTCGGGGTCGTTCACAATCTTTGCCAAACGCTCTAAATCTGTGAAGAGGAGGTGCGCACGCTTGTATGTAGCAAAGCGACGGGCGAAACCTATCAACAAAGCGTTGGGATTAATCTTATCCAAGAGCGACATCACACGGCTGGGGTCGCCTTGGTTCTTGAGCCAGTTGTCCTTGAAGCGACCGCGGATATACTTCACGAGCTTATTCTTCAAGTGAACACGGGTAGCCCAAACTTCTTCGTCCGAGACATCGTAGATTTTCTCCCAAGCCTCCTCAGTGGTTTGCTTGTTCAAGAAATCCTTACCGAAATTCTTCGCAAAAACTTGCTTCCACTCCTTAGCACTCCAAGTAGGCAAATGCACACCGTTAGTAACGTAACCAACGTGATTCTCCTCTGGGAAGTAACCTTTCCAAATATCGTTGAACATATCCTGGCTCACCTTGCCGTGCAACCAGCTCACGCCATTAACTTCTTGACAAGTCTTGCAGAGGAAGGTACTCATGCAGAACTTCTCACCGTGGTCGTCGGGGTTAGTGCGACCCAAACCAATGAAATCGTCCCAACTGATGCCCAACTTCTCGGCATAGCCACCAAGGTAGCGACCGAAAAGACTTTCCTCAAAATAGTCGTGACCTGCTGGCACAGGCGTGTGCACTGTGTAGAGCGAAGATGCACGTACAAGCTCCAAAGCCTCGTTGAACTTCAAACCTGTGCCCACGTAATCAACCAAGCGTTGCACGTTACACAAGGCAGCGTGCCCTTCGTTGCAGTGGTAAATATCCTTCTTGATGCCCATTGCCTCAAGTGCGAGCATACCGCCAACACCAAGCAAGAACTCTTGCTTAATACGGTTCTCCCAGTCGCCACCATAAAGCGAGTGCGTAATGGTACGGTCATATTCGGCATTCTGCTCCACGTCTGTATCGAGGAGGAAGAGCTTGATACGGCCTACGTTCACCTGCCAAACGGCAACGTGAACATCGCGTCCTGGAAATGGAACGTGAATCGTCAAAGGTGCGCCTTGGCTGTCCTTCACACGCTCCACAGGGATATAATCGAAGTCAGTCGCATTATAGTTAGCAATCTGCTGACCGTCCATCGACAGCGATTGTGAGAAGTAGCCATAACGATAGAGGAATCCAACGGCACAAAGGTCTACATTGCTATCACTGGCTTCTTTCAAATAGTCGCCCGCGAGTACGCCCAAGCCACCTGAGTAGATTTTCAGAATGTGGCTCAAGCCATATTCCATACAGAAGTATGCCACAGAGGCACGCTCTGCATTGGGCTTTTCGTCCATGTAAACACGGAAATTCTTATAAGTTCCCTGCATACGTTCCATGAACTCTTTATTCTTGGATAGGGCGTCGAGCTTGTCGTAGTCCATTGTGGCGAGCAATTCCACGGGGTTACGGCTAACGTCCTTAAATCCTTGGCGATCCACGGCAGCAAAGATGTCTTGCCCCTCTTGGTTCCAAGTCCACCAAAGATTGTGCGCCATCTCATTGAGAGGCTGCAACGCTTCAGGAATATCGGCTTTCACTGTAATGGTGTGCCAAGTAGGCTGATTGGCATTGCTTACTTTTACCTTCATAATTGTATAATAATATTATGTGAAATTTCTTCTGCCTTTATGCCCGCTTGAGTGCGTGGGTGTAGGCTTTATAGTAGTACTCGATGAAATGCTTCCACTCGGCTTGGGCTGCCAATGCTTTTGCAGCACGGCGCATGGGAGCAAGTTTTGTTTTGGGCAACTGCAAAAGTTGCGCCACGATGTTGGTCATCTCCGTTGCCAACTCGTAATAATTGTTGTCATCACGGTGCAACACAGCGACGCCGTCTTCTATCGCGCCTTGACGT
>JBHAFO010000124.1:0-3021 GCA_041856145.1 Alloprevotella sp. | reverse complement strand
GGGTGATTTGCGCCTGCGCTTCCGCCCTCTACTGCGGTGGAAGTGTGAAGACGTGGATGTGCTGATGACACATATTGGAGGCTACCCCGGGAATTACGATCGCCGTATCGCGCCACGCCTTTATACACGTCCGCCCCAACTTTTCATTGCTGGGCATTCGCATTTGCTCAAAGTGATGTACGACAAGACGCTCCACTGCCTGCATCTCAACCCTGGCGCGGCTGGTCTTTACGGCTGGCACGAGAAACGCACCTTCATGCGCTTCGCCATCGAAGGCGCAGAAATCAAGGATTTGGAGATTATTGAGTTGGGAGAATAGGCTGAATCTAAAACTTTCTCCGCAAGCAAAGGTTTCTGCCTGCACAAAAAACCGTAACTTTGCGCAGAAACTAAATCAAATGTCAACACTTATGTTTCGTCATAATCCCCTCTGGCTTCTCCTTCTGGCTCTTCTGGCTCTGAACAGTTGCATCAAGGAGGAAGCTCCCAATGCTGAATGCGACATCACAAGGGCTGCAGTCACTGTGAATGACGTATCAGCCACTTTCTACCAAGCCACCGACACGGCACAGGTTGTGCCTTATTCCGATAGCGTCATTACCTTTACTGTGCGCCCGTTGGCAGATCTCACAGCCCTCGCACCGCGATTTACAATCACGGAAGGCGCAACAATCAGTCCTGCCAATGGTTCAACGCACGACTTCTCCCAAGGTGGGGTTTTCTATACCCTCACTTCAGCCGACGGGCAATGGCAACGCCGCTACAGAGTTGAGTTCACCACGCCATCAAACATTGTCAAAGACACTCTGGCATACGACTTTGAGCATTATGAGCTGAACACTACGAACAATTATTACCTTTGGTATGAAGTGGACGAGGCAGGACAAAAAACTTATCCTTGGGCTACTGGCAATCCTGGCTTTCGCTTGAGTATGAGCAGTGCGCAACCAGAGGGCTATCCCTCTCGCACGGATGCTAGGGGCTATGAAGGCAGTTGCGCCAAGCTCACCACACGCGACACGGGCGTCTTCGGTCGTTTAGCTGGTCGCCCGCTGGCGGCAGGCAATCTGTTCTTAGGCTCGTTCGATGTGTCGCAAGCCGTAACAAATAGCCTTGGTGCAACACGCTTTGGCAATCCAACTAAGGAATTACCCCTACGCCTCTCGGCTTATTATAAGTATGAACGTGGCACAACTTACCAAGACAAACAGCTCAAAACTTATGCCGACAAGTTAGACTACGGACATATTTATGCCGTGCTCTACCGCAATCACGACGAAAATGGCAATGCCGTAACTCTCGATGGTACGGACGTGCTAACATCACCGCTCATTGTTGCCATTGCGAGCTTTGACAGCATAGACAATCAGAGTGACTGGACACAATTTGACATACCATTTACTTACATAGCTACCGTAGACGAAACGCTCTTAGCGAACTATGGTTACTCCTTAACGCTGGTTTGTTCGTCCTCACATAATGGTAGCTTGTTTGAAGGGGCTATCGGTAGCACCTTGTGGGTCGATAAAATACGTATCACTTGCAACACCTCCAAATGATGAAGCACCTATTTTCTATTCTCGCCCTTTCTCTCCTCACTATCACCGCCTCGGCAACCGACATTCGAGCAAGATTGGGCTATAACATTGGGGGCATCACACCCGTATCCTTGCCTAATAGCATTCGACACATCAATAGTTATAACCCTGGCTTTGGCATCACGGCTGGCGTGGACGTACCTTTCAAGATTGCTGAACGTTGGAATGTGAGTTTTGGTCTGAAGTTGGAAAACCTCCGTATGCGGACAGATGCCACGGTAAAGAACTATCATACCCGTATCACGATGGATGGAGAAACCATCGAGGGTTACTTCACGGGCAACGTGCGCACTCGTGCCAACATCTTCTATATGACAATGCCCCTGCTTGCGGAGTATCAACTTTCGGATCGCTGGACTTTGAAGACTGGTCCTTACCTCTCGTTGACAGCCGATGCTACCTTTGAGGGCAATGTGTACAATGGATATTTACGGAGAGGCACACCTACGGGCGACTTGGTGCAGATTGGCGACGATGGCTCTGCGTCGTATAATTTTTCAAACGACGTGGCACGTTTCGGTTTGGGGCTGACCATTGGGGCAGACTATCGCATCTCCAAAAAATGGGGGGCTTATGCCGAGCTTGACTGGGGCTTGACAGATGTTTTCAAGACCTCTTTCAACGCCATTGCCTTCAAGATGTACGCCGTACACGGCTCGCTCGGCGCAGTTTATTACTTCTAAGCATAAAACAATATCAACTCTATATAAGAAAAAGGTATGAAAAAACTTTTTACGCTTACAACACTTGCCTTGGCTACGCTTTCTGCCTCGGCTACGGACTACACCGACAATTTGAAAGTAACCCTTGCTGGTACAAGCACTGATCAAAGTGCAACCATCAGCGTGGTACAAAATGCCGACAATACCTACACCCTCACACTGCAAGACTTCTCGCTTTCAGTGGGAGGCAACACTGTGGACGTGGGCAACATCGTTATTGCGGGCGCAAAGGCTGTTGAAAAAGACGGCATCAAGGGTTTCGCTAAGGCGGATACGATTACTATCACTGCAGGAAGCGACCCCTCTAAAAACTGGATGGGTCCTCTGCTCGGCAACGTGCCTTTGAAACTCTCTGCAGAGTTCACAAACAGCCAACTCTATTCGGTCATCAACATTTCAATGAGCGGTATGGAGATTGCCGTGCAGTTTGGCAATCGCTTCTCCGACACTTTCTACCAAGCCCAGAATAGCGACTTCGAGGTGTTTGTGGGTAGTGGCAAAACGTTTGAGCCTAAGTATTGGCACTCCTTTGGTAGTGCGGGCGGTAATTTTGCCAACTTTGTGAATGGCACACAAAAGGTTTTCCAAAGCTCAGACACGCGTCCTGGCTCTGCTGGTAGCTCTTCTGTGAAAATCATCTCTACATCTGCCCTCTTTGGCATCATTGCCAATGGCAATTTGACCACAGGTCGGGTGATGGC
>JBHAFO010000123.1:0-4336 GCA_041856145.1 Alloprevotella sp. | reverse complement strand
CAAGGCTCGAAAAAATGACGGCAGGCGCAAGAAGATATTTCAAGTTGCGCCATTTGGTTGGAGAAAAAGGAACAAAAGTAAGGGATAACGGCTTTAGCACGCCGTTATCCCTTTTCCTTACTACAAAGATAATGCTTTTGAAAGCCAAAAGCAAGTGCAAATGTTGCGAAATCCTAAAGACGGATGCTGACTTTAAGAACTGCTCGCAGATCAAACGAAGAGAGGCTGGAGAGGAGCAAAAAAGTTCGTCCATAACAGCCCCTCTCTCACCACGGCAAAGCCTAAACGCACTCTTCTCTTGAAGCAAATAGTAATTAAATCCCTCGCCAAAATTGCATGTCCAAAGTAGGACAAACTTGCAGACTTTCCGCTCTTTTCAGGATACAAAAAATCCTCTTCCCTCTCGGTGGAGGGAGGAGGATTGAGCAATAATAGGTTGTTGAGCTTATTCTGCTGCAGTTTCTGTAGCTTCTGTAGCAGTTTCAGCCACCACTTCCGTAGCCGTAGCAGCCTTCTTGGAACGGCGTGTGCGCTTTGGCTTTGGAGCCTTAGCCATGTTCTCATTGAAATCAACGAGCTCGATGAAGCACATCTCAGAACCATCGGAGGGACGGAAGCCTGTCTTGATGATACGTGTGTAACCGCCAGGACGATTGGCAACCTTCTCTGCAACTGCACCAAAGAGTTCGCTCACAGCAAACTTGTTCTTCAAGTAGCTGAATACAACACGACGGCTATTAGTGGTGTCGTTCTTACTCTTAGTGATGAGGGGTTCCACATACTGCTTCAAGGCCTTGGCCTTGGCAAGAGTCGTAGTGATTCTTTTGTGCTCAATCAACGAGCATGCCATGTTAGAAAGCATAGCTGCACGGTGAGAGGCAGTACGGCTCAGGTGGTTGAATTTCTTATTGTGTCTCATTGGAAAAATTAATCTTTATCTAATTTGTACTTAGAAATGTCAGTTCCAAACGAAAGATTCAGACTCTCGAGCAAATCATCAAGCTCAGTGAGCGATTTCTTACCGAAGTTGCGGAACTTGAGGAGGTCGTTCTTGTTGAGCTGAACGAGGTCGCCCAGTGTTTCAACATCAGCAGCCTTCAAGCAGTTGAGGGCACGAACGCTGAGGTTCATATCAACCAACTTGGTCTTGAGTTGCTGGCGCATCTTCAACACCTCTTCGTTGAACTCTTCATTGTCGATCACCGTTGAATCATCAACTGTAATCTTATCATCTGAGAAGAGAGCGAAGTGGTGGATGAGGATTTTCGCTGCCTCCTTGAGGGCATCCTTCGGCTGGATGGAACCATCGGTCGTAATGTCAAGTACAAGCTTATCGTAGTCGGTCTTCTGCTCTACGCGGAAGGGCTCTACAGCATACTTCACATTGCGAATTGGGGTGTAGATAGAATCGATTGCAATCTGATTCACCTCTTGGCAATGCTCTCTGTTCTCGTCAGCGGGAACATAACCACGGCCTTTGTTGATGGTGATCTCGATTTGCAATGTGGTCTTTGGGTCGAGGTGGCAAATAACCATCTCTGGATTGAGAACCTCAAAGCCTGTTAAGAACTTGGAAATATCACCTGCCAAGAACTCCTTAGAATCTTGGATTGTGATAGTAGCCTTCTCGCCCTCGAATTCTTCTACTAAGCGCTTGAATCGAACCTGCTTGAGGTTGAGAATGATGTTGGTTACATCTTCACGCACTCCAGTGATAGCGTCGAACTCGTGACTTACGCCGTCAATCTTGATGGTATTGATAGCGAAGCCTTCCAAGGAAGACAGGAGGATGCGACGGAGGGCATTGCCCACTGTCACGCCAAAGCCTGGCTCCAAGGGACGAAACTCGAATACACCGTGCTTGGGTTCATTCACAAGCATCACGACTTTGTCGGGTCGTTGAAATGCTAATATCGCCATAGGGAAATTTGGTTTTGTAGGGTTGTGAGTTCGAGTTGAGAGTTGTGCGGGGTGGCTTAACTCGTTACCACCGCCTAAGAAATAGGGTTAGGAGGAGGAGACAGAGGATTTCTTTGTCTCCTCGCTCGCTAACTATTAGTTCTTAGAGTACAACTCAACGATAAGCTGTTCCTTGATGTTCTCAGGGATGTCAGCACGCTCAGGACGGTGGAGCAACTTACCACTCTTTGAGCTCTCGTCCCACTCAATCCAAGGATACTTGCTGTGATTGAAACCTGCAAGTGAATCTGCGATTACTTCGAGGGACTTTGACTTCTCACGCACTGCCACGATCTGACCTGGCTTCACGCTGAAAGAAGCGATGTTTACAACGCGACCATCAACTGTGATGTGCTTGTGATTTACCAACTGGCGAGCAGCAGCACGAGTGGGAGCGATACCAAGACGGTACACGACGTTGTCCAAACGGCACTCCAAGCTTTGAAGGAGGATTTCACCAGTAATACCTGAAGCAGAAGCAGCCTTGTTAAAGAGGTTGCGGAATTGCTTCTCAAGTACACCGTAAGTGAACTTAGCCTTTTGCTTCTCCGCGAGCATCACACCATATTCCGAAGTCTTACGACGACGGCCATTGCCGTGTTGACCGGGAGGGAAGTTGCGCTTAGAGAGAACTTTATCGGGTCCGAAGATTGCCTCACCAAAACGACGGGCGATGCGAGACTTAGGTCCAATGTATCTTGCCATAATTTGTTTTGAATTTTGTTTCTTGAAATTCTGGCTACAATGAGTGAGTGGCGTACCTATAGCACGGTTCGCTCATTGCCGACCAATCTACTGTATTACACTTTACGTCTTTTGGGAGGACGGCAACCGTTGTGAGGAAGTGGAGTTACATCCACAATCTCGATAACTTCGATGCCTGCACCGTGTACGGCACGGATTGCAGACTCACGACCGTTACCAGGACCCTTTACGTATGCCTTCACTTTGCGGAGACCGAGGTCGTAGGCTACCTTCGCACAATCCTGAGCAGCCATTTGGGCAGCGTAAGGAGTGTTCTTCTTAGAGCCACGGAAGCCCATCTTACCGGCGCTTGACCAGGAAATAACCTGACCTTCACCATTCGCAAGAGAAACGATGATGTTGTTGAAGGAGCTGTGGACGTGGAGTTGTCCCTGAGCTGCCACCTTAACATTTCTCTTCTTAGCAGCGACTGTTTTCTTTGCCATAGTTATTATCTATTATTTAGTAGCCTTTTTCTTATTAGCAACGGTCTTCTTGCGACCCTTACGTGTGCGAGCATTGTTCTTCGTGCTCTGACCGCGCACGGGGAGACCATGACGGTGACGCACACCACGGTAGCAACCGATGTCCATCAAACGCTTGATGTTGAGCTGAATTTCTGAGCGGAGGTCACCCTCTACCTTGAAACCTTCAGCAATCACGGAACGGATTTGACCAGCTTGGTCGTCGGTCCAATCCTTTACCTTGATATCCTTGTCAATGCCGGCCTTGTCCAAGATCTTAGCCGCGCTACTGCGACCTATACCATAGATATAGGTCAAAGCGATTTCGCCTCGTTTGTTCTGAGGCAAATCAACGCCAACAATTCTTATTGCCATATAGTTGTTTTGTTAATTGCAGTGGAGATTAACCCTGACGAAGCTTCATCTTAGGGTTTTTCTTGTTGATCACGTACAGACGGCCTTTGCGACGTACGATCTTGCAGTCGGCACTGCGCTTTTTCAAAGATGCTCTTGTCTTCATATCTTTTTTTGTTATTTGTAGCGGAATACGATTCTTCCCTTAGACAGGTCGTAAGGACTCATCTCGACCTTCACCTTGTCGCCTGGGAGGATTCTTATATAATGCATGCGCATCTTGCCAGAAATATGGGCAGTGATTTCATGTCCATTCTCTAACTCTACACGGAACATCGCATTGCTCAAAGCTTCAACGATAGTTCCATCCTGTTCAATTGCTGTTTGCTTTGCCATATCAGAGTTCGCCTACTATTTTTTCGATTTCTTCAAAAGAGGAGAGGATGTCGGGCTTGCCATTGTGAATAGCAATGCTGTGCTCAAAGTGGGCAGCAGCTTTGCCGTCACGGGTAACAATGCTCCAACGATCTTCAAGGAGTGCTACTTCATAAGTGCCCAAAGTTATCATGGGCTCTATGGCGATGCACATACCATTCTTCAGTTGCTTTCCGTTACCTGGGCGACCATAATTGGGCACCATCGGTTCTTCGTGCATTTCTCGGCCAACGCCGTGTCCGCAGAGTTCTCGAACGACGCCATATCCTTGTGCTTCGACAAATGACTGAACAGCATGTCCAATATCGCCAATGCGCTTACCGGGATAGGCAGCATCGATGCCTCGATAGAGCGACTCCTTCGTTGCCTTCAGGAGGGCT
>JBHAFO010000122.1:0-7948 GCA_041856145.1 Alloprevotella sp. | reverse complement strand
GGCGAGTACCGCCAAGGCGTGCAATAATTTCTAAAGAGTGTTCACACCCGAACATATAGCCGGCTTAATTGCCGAAGAGTTTCAGCACCCACTCCTGCCCCTGCAAGCAAGGGCGGCGTGGGCGCTGGCGCGTTTTGTAGCAACGGAGAAAGACGATGCAGCCTTTATTCTCAAAGGCTATGCAGGCACAGGTAAAACTTCGCTCATCGCTGCCCTTGTGCGGGTGTTGCGGAGGTTGCACCGCCCTGTGGTGCTACTTGCCCCAACGGGACGGGCAGCCAAAGTGTTCTCGCACCACGCAGGGGCAACAGCCTATACCATTCACAAAGTCATCTACCGCCAGCAAACTTTCAACGGAGAGGATACGAAGTTTTCTTTGGGCTACAACAAACTCAAGCATGCCCTCTTCATCGTAGACGAAGCCTCCATGTTAGCCAATGGAGGCAACTCTTTGTCTGTGTTTGGCGCAGGTATGGTGATGGACGACCTTGTGCGCTTTGTCTATGAAGGCGAGGGCTGTCGCTTGCTCCTCGTCGGCGACACTGCCCAGCTACCGCCCGTGGGCGAGGACGAGAGTCCAGCATTGCAGAAGGAGGTGCTCGAAAGTTATGGACTCTTGGTGGGCGATGTGGCACTAACTGAAGTGGTGCGCCAAAGCAAGACTTCGGGCGTTTTGGCGAATGCCACACAACTCCGAGAGCGCATTGCGGAGGAAGATACGGCACTTCCTGTCATCACTGGGTCGGAGCGTGGCGAAGTGCGCTTTATCAATGGCGGAGAACTCCTCGAGGAATTGGAAGACGCCTATAGGGATTTCGGCGAAGACGAGACCATCATCGTGACCCGCTCCAATAAGCGAGCCAATCTTTACAACAATGGTCTGCGTGCCAGAGTGTTTGAAAGAGAAGAAGAGCTTGAGCGTGGCGACCGCATTATGGCTGTAAAAAACAACTACTTCTGGACAGAACAGGCTTGGAAAGCTCTTCAGCCCGACGAAGTATTGCCTCTCGATTTCATTGCCAACGGCGACACGGCAGAAGTGGAGCGCATCCGCAATGTGCATGAACAGCATGGATTTCTCTTTGCCGACGCCACTTTGAAATTCACGGACTACAACGATTTTGAACTCGACTGCCGGGTGTTACTCTCAACCCTGCAAAGCGAATCGCCAAGTCTTACTTACGACGAAAGCCAACAGCTCTACGAAAATGTTTTGGCAGATTATATGCACATTCCCTCTAAGAAGGAGCGAATGAAACAACTGCGTCAAGATCCTTATTACAATGCTCTTCAAATCAAATATGCCTATGCCGTGACTTGTCACAAAGCGCAGGGTGGGCAATGGAGTAGGGTTTTTGTCGATCAAGGCTACCTTTCGCCCGACATGCTCGACGTCTCCTATCTCCGCTGGCTATACACGGCGTTCACCCGCACCACGGATCGCCTTTATCTAATCAACTGGCCAGAGAATCAGAAGCACGAGGTTTGAACTTTTTCTTACTTCCAGTATTCATTTGCAGGGCGAGGAAAAATTCTTATTTAAGGTTTTGCAACAACTCGATTTGCATTTGGGCAAAAGAAGTGTTATCTTTGCAGTAAGCACAAGGGAAGATGGTTTTACAAGACCGTCTTCCCTTGCTTTTTGTTCCGATGTAAGCCTTTCCAAGTGGGGAATTTGACAATTCTGGATGCGCCACTTGGAAAAACGGGATGCGCCATCTGCAAATTCTCCAAGCCTTGGAGTTTTTACAGATGGCGCATCCCGAAATTTCATCTTTTGCCCACGTGTTAATCTTCCTATAAAAGACAAAAAATAGTGAGGAGATAATACCGATTTTTAGGGCATAGTTGTTGGGCGTAACACCCCGACTTCCTGCCTCGTCAACGCTTCGTCCTTTCTCTTAAAACTCAAAATAAGGGGCGAGGCGTTGGAGGTCTTTTTCTGAAAAGAGGGCGTTGTATTGCAGGTCGTGCCACGAGCGGAGAGAACCATAATTGCGGATGTGCGTGACGATGGCTTTCACTTGCTCGTAGTTGAGATAGGGGTGGCGGATAAGCTCTTTGAAAGTGGCACGATTGATGGGAATACGGTGAATGTCCGTAGCGTCGAAATGCAGATAGCGGTGAATGTCGGGTGGGAGGTCGGGGAGGTCGTTCAGCTGAGCCTTGGACACAAAACCGCCAAGGCGTTCTCGGTAGCGCACAATCTTCGCTGCGGTGTAAGACCCCACGCCAGGAATGAACTTCAAAGCTGTTGTGTCCGAGGCGTTGAGGGGAACGGTTTGTCCCTCGCTGAGCTTGGGCGTGCGGGGATAGCGGAGCGTGTCGTTGAGAGCGGAACTTTTGTGGGAAACAGGGCTTTCTGTCATGACGATGTAAGGGCGCAGGCGGAGGAAATCTGCCTGCGAGAGTCCGTAGAGGCGTTGAAAATCGTCAGGACTGCGCCATCTGCCACCTTTGGAGCGATATTTCAGTGCGTTTTTAGCTTGCCAAGGACGCAGACCAAGGCGGAGAAAAGTGGCATAATCCGCAGTGTTGGGATCGAAAGGGAAGAGTTCGGAGGTGGGCAAGGGGGTGTCCGCATTGCCCGAAGCGTGCTTGTGCCTTTGAATGCTGTCCTCGTGGCGCACTTGGGCATCGAACAGTGCCATTTGGCGTTCCTCCTCAGCCGAAACCTCGCAAGCCGTTGGGGCTTTTCCCCACACAAAATAGCCCACGACGGCTAAGCCTATGGTCATCATCAGGGAAAAGACCACAATCCCAATGCGGTCGGCACGAGAAAGGCGCATAGCGATAAAAGATTAGAAGGTGAAAACGAAAGTTGGTGGGGAGGGCGCAGACCGAATCTGTGGACTTGGCAACACTGCCTACGAGGGGGCTAAAGCCAAGTCTATACAGAAAGTTGTCCCTTTCCCTATGGCACTACTTTTTACATATATCCGCCCGTGATGATAGTCCTCAACAATGCGTTTTGCCAAGGATAGCCCTAAGCCCCAGCCCCGCTTCTTGGTCGTAAACCCTGGGCGGAAAACGGTTTTGAAGTGCTTTTTGAGGATGCCACGCCCCGTGTCTGAAAGTAAGAGAATGGCACGGTTATTTTCCGTGGTCAGCGTGACGGTGAGTGCGCCCTCGTCGTGCATGGCGTCAAGTCCGTTCTTGAGAATATTTTCCAGCACCCATTGCAACAACTCTGGGCTGGTGCGCACCATCACAGGGTGCGTTGGCGTGGTTTGGGTCACGGACACACGGCGAGGAGCACGGCGACGAATGTACTCTACCACTTCGGAAACAATCTCGCAGAGGTCGTGAGGCACGAGTTCTGGCACAGAGCCAATTTTGGAGAAGCGTTCAGCCACCAATTTCAGGCGGTGCACATCCTTTTCCATCTCTGCAAAAAGAGGCTCGTCGGGGTAGACGCTTTGAAACATCTCGTTCCAAGCCATCAAAGCCGATATGGGTGTGCCGAGCTGATGCGCCGTCTCTTTCGACAGACCTACCCACACCCGATTTTGTTCAGCCCGCTTGGAATAAAGCAAGGCGAGGATTGCCACGATGACAAACAAGGAAACGATGCCGAGCTGTATGTAGGGATACCATGCCAAGCGTTGGAGATTGAGCGACTCGCCGTAACAGATGAACAAGCTCCCCTCTGCCAAAGGCGTCTGCATATAATGTCCCTTCGCCTTCAATGCCTCAGCTTCTTGGCGTATCTCAGCGGTGTCTGTGAGTGCGCCAAGATTGCGGAAGTCGAGCACCTCGCCACGCTCGTCCAAGACGACGACGGGAATGGTGGTGTTTTCGTTGAGAATGGTGAGCACGAGATTGAGATCCGTGTTCTCGTTGGCTTCGAGCATGGAACGCATGGCTTCGCCCCAAACCCTTACTCGCTTGCGCTCCTCCTCAGCCAATTCTTTCGTGATGCGATTGGACACGAAAAGCGATGCGCCTGCAATGAACACTGCAGTCACACACAGCCAAAACTTGTAGTTGCGCAAGAGAGTTTTCATAGCCTTGGCTCAATCCGTTGCCTCCTTGAGCGTTTTGTTGATATGGTCGATGTGTTCCAAAATGTCGGTGCGTCCGTGCCCGTTCTGCGATGAGGAGAGAAAATAGGGTGGGAGGGTTTCCCACTCCTTACTGAGTTCTTTGAGGAAGACGCCGACATTTTTTTTCACCGTACTCATGTTGTTCTTATCAGTCTTGGTGAAAATGATACCGAAAGGCACACCATTCTCGCCCAAGAACTGTATAAATTCCAAGTCGATGCGCTGGGGCGGAATACGGGAGTCGATGAGTACAAAAAGTTGGGTCAGTTGCTCGCGCTCCAGCACATAGTGGGAGATAAGTTTTCCCAGCTTCTCGGTTTCTTTCTTACTGCGTTTGGCATAACCATATCCCGGGAGATCTACGAGATACCATTCGTTATTGACAATGAAATGGTTGATGAGCAAAGTTTTGCCAGGCGTGGAAGAAGTCATCGCTAAGCCTTTGCGTCCCACGAGACAGTTGATGAGGCTACTTTTCCCCACATTACTGCGCCCAATGAAAGCGTATTCGGGCATCGTGCCTGCGGGACATTGGTCGGCACGGCTGTTGGAAATGAAAAATTCAGCTGATTTTATTTGCATAGATGTCGCAATTACTTAGCGCAAAGATAGCACCTTCGGTTGAGTTTTGTTATATTTGCAGTTACTTTATGCAGGACAAAGGGCGGATGTTTGCGCCTGCTGTCCAATTTTCACAGCCGAATGACAGAACAATTTCCCTCGCAACTTCTCGAGCGCACCGTGTCCGATTTTGCAAAACTGCCAGGTATTGGACGCAAAACGGCACTACGCTTTGCCCTCCATCTGCTCAATCAGGACAAGGAGGCTGTCCGTGGATTTGGCGAACGCATCGTCCAATTCCGGGAGGAAATCAAGTTCTGCCGAGAGTGCCACAACATCTCCGACACTGAGGTTTGCGACATTTGTGCGAACCCTAAACGCGACCGTAGCATCGTCTGCGTGGTGGAGAATATCCGCAATGTGATGGCGATTGAGAACACTGGGCAATTTCATGGAGTGTATCACGTGTTGGGAGGACTTATCTCCCCGATTGACGGCATCGGACCTAATCAGCTCGCCATCCCTTCGCTTTTGGAGCGGGTGCGCAGCGGGCAGGTGCAGGAGGTAATCTTTGCGCTCAGTCCGACCATGGAGGGCGACACCACGAACTTCTACCTCTCTCGCCAAATCGGCGACACGGATGTGAAATTATCGACCCTCGCCCGCGGTATCAGCATTGGCGATGAATTGGAATACGCTGACGAGGTGACCCTCGGGCGTTCGATCATCAACCGTGTGGCGTTTCAAAGATAGACAAACTCTTGATTATGAAAAAACTCTTCCGCCGTTTGCTTTGGCACATCTTGGGCATGTACCTCCTGCTCGTGCTATATGTGTCCTTGAGCGAGTATGAAATTTTGCCAACTCACGTGGTGGCTGACCCTTATATTATATATGTGTTGGACATCCTGGGCTTTGTGGCAATTCTTGCAGGGACTTTCTTTTCCCTGCGACTCTTCGGAATGAAACGCCCCTCGCAGGCTTTTGCTATGGCAGAGACACCTGAGGAACAATACAGCGTTTACGGGCGGTGGGCACTCGGACGGCAATACTTCATCTGGGCTTGCCTCTTTGGGTGCACTCTTATTTATTATCTCTCGGAGCAGAGTACATCTGCCATCTTCGGGATGCTCATTCTCCTTCTGACCAACCTCTTTTGTCTGCCCTCCGTCAAAGAATTTTACAAAACCTTCGGCTACGAAGCACCTGCGAAGAAATGATCGGGTTGCGGCGCATTAAAATCTTTTATCCTTGATGCAAATTTCGATTATCATTGTCAGCTACAATGTGAAGCACTACGTGGAGCAATGTCTGCACGCCGTTTTCCTCGCACTGCAAAGCGGTGTGGAGGGCGAAGTGTTCGTGGTTGATAACGCATCGAGCGATGGAACGGTCGATTTTCTCCGCCAGCGGTTTCCGCAGAGTGCGTATCCTAATTTTCGGCTCATAGCCAACACGCAGAACAGAGGCTTTGGGCAGGCGAACAATCAGGCTGCACGTCAAGCCTCAGGGAAGTATATTCTCTACTTGAACCCCGATACGATCATCACCGAACGCACACTGACGGATTGTTTGGCGTTTGCCGAAGCGCATCCAGAGCTGGGCGCATTGGGCGTGAAGATGCTGGGCGACGATGGGAGGTTCGCTCCCGAATCGCGCCGTGGCATTCCAACGCCTTGGAGGGCTTTCTGCAAAATGAGCGGACTGACCAAGTTCTTCCCGAACTCTCACCGTTTGGGCGGGTACTACTATACGTATGAGAGTCCAAGCGTGGCGCAAGAAATCGAAATCGTTTCGGGCGCATTCATGCTGGTGCAACACGACCTTCCAGCCGTCCTCTTCGATGAGCAATTCTTCATGTATGGCGAGGACATCGACCTCTCTTACCGCCTCTTGCAAGCTGGTAAGCGAAATTACTATCTTCCCACTCCAATTGTCCATTACAAAGGCGAGAGCACGCACAGTAGCACCTATCGCTACGTGCACGTGTTTTACCAAGCCATCTTGATTTTCTATCAGAAACATTTTGGCGGTTCTCTGCGATGGCTCGAAATTCCCATAAAGATTGCCATCATTGTGCAGGCACTCTGCTCCTTGCTCCGCCTCTATGCCCGACAGTTTCACCGCTTCCTCTTCCCCAAAAATCCGCTGGCGCGAGAACATTTTATTTATATAGGTAAACACACGGAGAAGATCAAGGATTTGGGTGCAGACTTGGGACTTGCGATCGACTGCCAGCCTTTGGAAAGTCTCAGCGAGCTATCGTCGCTTCTCGAAACCGCTCCCAAAACGTCACTCATTCGCCTCGTGGTCGATTTCGACAGTTTCTCGCACAGTGAAGTCCTCCACGCCATGGAAGCCCAAGCCTCGAAGTGCTACCTCACCACGTTCTATCCCCGGACAAAGACGCTCATCACTGGGTCGAATGTCTATTTCTGCGAATGAACGCCCAATCCCTCTTTCCCCATGTTGCATACTTCTGAACTTCGCCTGCGCGCCATCGAGCCAGAGGACTTGGAAGCGCTTTACACAATAGAGAATGATCCGGCGATTTGGTGTGTCGGTTCTGTGTCCACGCCCTATTCGCGGTTTGCCTTGCGTCAGTATATAGAAAGTCAGCCTGCGGATATTTTTCAAACGGGACAGCTACGCCTTGCCATTGTGGAGCTTGCCACAGCAACGACCATAGGCTTTGTGGATCTTATCGACCATTCTCCCTTTTCTGCTCGCGCCGAAGTGGGCATCGCTCTCCTCCATTCTCACCACGGCAAGGGCTACGGACAACAGACCCTGCGCTTGCTCGAGGACTATGCCTTTCACCATTTGCGGCTCCGCTTCCTCTATGCCTATGTGTCGGCGCATCACAATCCTGTGGCACGCCAACTTTTTGAAACTGCCGGCTATCAAGCCGTTGCCAACCTCCCACAGTGGCACATCGGGGAGCAAGGGGCAGAAGACATTCTGCTCTATCAGAAATTTGCCCCAGCCTTGGACGGCAAAAAGTCATAACAGACAACGCTCCCGCCAGCCCTTTTTCAAGTAAAAAGTAGAGGTCGAGAAAGCATTTTATGGCTGAAAGTCCTCGCTATTTGTCCTGAAACCTTTATTTTTGTGGCACAAAATTTACAAACCTCAAGCAGATGAACCATTTTCCATTGAAAAGTCGCCTCGTAGCGATGAACTTTTTAGAGTTTGCCGTGTGGGGCGCTTATCTGACCTCCATGGGCAACTATTTGGCCAAAGTAGGTTTGGCTGAAAACATCGGTTCTTTTTACACCGTTCAAGGTATTGTTTCGCTCTTCATGCCGGGTTTGCTTGGCGTGGTGGCCGACCGCTGGATT
>JBHAFO010000121.1:0-6292 GCA_041856145.1 Alloprevotella sp. | reverse complement strand
GTCTGGCTATAATAGGAAGCCTTGGAATCTATGTCATGTCCAAGTCCGTAAGTCAGACCGAGGGTTACCGTGTTCTTTTTATCTATAGGCTGTACATACTGCAAACCGAAATCTAACTTATAGGTGCGCACATCAGCATCATAAACACGTCGCTGGGTGGCAATCGTTGCGTCTGAGAAAGACACAGCCACCGTATGCGCTTGCGTCCCCCATAGATAGCCAAAGTTCATACCCACGGAAAGATTCTTCAGAGGTGCCCATCCAAGACCTACATAAGCCGTGCGCAAACCACCTTCACCCGTATAGGCTTCGGTCTGCGTCACTGCACTACCGCTATAATTGACTACGGAAGAATTGTTCAGCTTATAGCCAATCGTGCTGAAAGGCACTAATCCCAAAGACAAGCCCAAGTTCTTGGACGCCCGGAAACCCATCGTGATATAATCAATAGCGGTATTCTTCGCTGTGGCAGTGCTACCATTTGCCTTAAACTGCCCTGTCTGGAGCGTCGCTCCTATATCGAACAGAAAAGTCTCAGCGTTGATCAGCGCATAAGAAGCAGGGTTATTCACATTCAGTTCCTTCTCGTTGCGCATTCCCAAGCTAACGCCAGCCATTCCACGGCTAAAGCCTTGTCCGCCATCATTGAGTAGACCAAAACCATAGCGCGAATAGGGCGAATTACTCCCATTCGTCTGCGCCACTGCTGATACGGCAGAAGTGGCAATAGCCAGTGCCATCAAACTTTTCTGTATCTTCATCATAGACACGCTGTTATCTCTCGTAAATTATTATTCCTTTATAAATAGATTAAGCCCTATGCCCACCAATCGAGGTTCTAAGTGCAAGTAAGGGCGTATCTCTTCTGAAAATGGCAGGTCGTCTGCTCCTGCAAAGAAGGCTTGCACATCGCCCCGCTCTTGGCGGTCAGCCTTCAAAAAGCCTTCGATCTCGAAACAAGCCCCATTGACCACGCCACTTCTCAGAGCGGTTGCAGTATCTTGTCCCACCAGTGGGGCTTCGCCCTGCAAGGGTATGAGTGGCAAGAGAGCTGTATGCTCGTGCATCGCACGCAGGCGGAGCGACAATCCGGGAGATATATTTCCTCCGAGATAACGTCCCGAGGCTTCGATATAGTCATAGGTCAAACAAGTGCCTGCATCTATCACAAGAAGTGGCAAATTGGGCTTTAGGGACATCGCCCCCAGCACCGCTGCCAAACGATCAGCCCCCAAACCTTGAGGGATGTTGCTCAGTCCGAAACCGTCTAAGGGAGTTTCCCAAGTGAGATGCTTCACTTCGCAAGGCAAATCAGCCAAGGCTTCTTCCACTTCACGGCGATAGCCTGCCACATTAGACACTGCACATCGACGAGGTGCATATTGCGAAACCACTTCAGAGAGTTGTTGCTTGAAATCCAAGTCTATTCGGTTAGCATAAACGAGGCTGTCGCCATCGAATACAGCCACCTTTGTGGAAGTGTTTCCTATGTCTATCGTCAAATTCATCGCTACAAAGTTAGCCCATCCAAGGCTTTATACCAAGAGAAAGCCTATTTTTCTATTACATTCACATCTTTTGCTTATGTACGAGCCACGCTCTTCACGCCCCGAACTGTAGCAATTTTCTTAATCACCTGCTGTAGCACTTGCGTATCGTCTACCATGAGGGTAATGATGCCTGAGAAGAGATTGTCGTGGCTGTCGATATTCACCGAGCGGAGCATGATGCGGGCTTCCTTACTGATAATGGAAGTTATATTGTGCAAGATGCCCAAATCGTCATTGCCCACCACGCGCAGAGTAATCGGATATTTACTTCCGCCCTTGCCTGCCCAGCGTGCCTTCACTATACGATAGCCGAAACGCTCCCTTAGGGCAGGAGCATTGGGACACGATGAGCGGTGAATTTTGATGCCTCCACTGATGGTCACAAAACCGAACACGTCGTCCCCATATACGGGAGCACAGCAAGGTGCCATCTGAAACTCGATGCCCTTGAGGTTTTGGTCGATCACGAGGACATCCTCCACCTGTTTCGACTGAGCCTCAAAGTCGGGTGTGAAATCGTATTCCGAGGCTTTATGAAGCGGTGCCCGTTCTGCCACGCCTGCATCATACGTCGAAATATCAACGTACTGCTCAATTACCTTATTGACATCTAATCTGCCGTCAGTAAGGGCTACATAAAAGTCGTTCCCTTCCTTGAATCCTAATTTACGGACAAGGCGGTTCAAGATGGTTTCGTCCCATTCGATCTTGCGGTTCTTGAGCTTACGTTCCAAGAGTTCTCTTGCCAAAACGCCTTGACGCGCCTGCAACTCCTTGACCGAAGCCCGAATTTTGGAGCGGGCGTGCGACGAAACCACGAAGTTTGCCCATTCCATACGCGGAGTTTGGGTCGAAGAGGTCATAATTTCTACCGCCTCGCCACTGTGCAATTCTTGGCGAATGGATACATTGCGTCCGTTGATTCGTGCCCCCGTGCATTTATTACCTAATCCCGTATGAATAAGATAGGCAAAGTCGAGCACCGTTGCCCCTGCGGGCAAGCAATAAAGGTCGCCTTTGGGAGAGAACACATAGACATTCTTTGCCTTTACCTGCGTGGTCAGGCTGTTGGAGAGCAAAGCCTCATCGCCCGTTTCGAGGGCAGAGCGAATGTCGGACAGCCAAGAATCGACCGTGCCGCCGCTACTCCTTACGCCTTTATACCGCCAGTGGGCTGCCAAGCCGTGCTCAGCAATATCGTCCATGCGCTCCGTGCGGATTTGTACCTCCACCCATTTGTCGTCGGGACCCAGCACTGTGATGTGCAGACTCTCATAACCATTGCTCTTGGGCACTGTGAGCCAGTCGCGCAGGCGTTTGAGGTTACTCTCATACAGGTCAGTGATCATACTGAACACCTTCCAGCACTGCTCTTTCTCCTTTTCCAGCGGCACATCCAATATAATACGAATGGCGAAGAGGTCATACACGCGCTCAAACTCGCATTTCTGCTTCTTCATCTTCTGCCAGATGGAGTGAATACTCTTGGTGCGCCCTTTCATGTGATACTTGAAACCCTCGTTATCGAGCATCTGCCGAATCGGCGCAGTGAATTGCTCGATGTAGGCATCACGGCTTTCGCGCGTGGCATTGAGCTTCTCCTTGATATGCTAATAGACCTCGTGCTCCAAATACTTTAAGGAAAGATCCTCAAGCTCTCTTTTCAGAGAATAAAGTCCCAGCTTATGTGCCAAGGGAGCGTAGAGATGGGCAGCCTCCAAGGAGAAGCGGTGCTGTTCTTCCTTATTCTCCGTTCCTTTAATACGGCGCATTGCATTCACACTCCGCGCAATTTGGAACAACACCAAGCGCATATCCTTGGCTTGGGCAATGAAGAGATTTCTAAAATTATCGGTCTTCATCACCTCTGTTGCTGTAGAGCGTAGTAAGGCAATGCGGTCGAAGGCATCCAAGAGTTCAGACACCGTGTTGCCGAAGAGCGTCCGTGCCTTTTCCCGATGCGCCTCGTCTACCGTCACGATAGAGAGCAAAGCCCCGAGGAAGACCTCACCACGCAATCCAATCTCGGACGATGCCAAAAGTATCGTCTCCAAAAGCGTTTCTACAGTAGCCAGTCCGAAAGCGTCACGCAGTGGGGCGCCCGATTCGTAGGCTTCTTCCAAAAAGCTCTTCACTTGGCGCACCAATGCCCTATCAGGACAGAGATTCTCGTCCTGATAAATTCTGCGCAGGAGCACCAATATATTCTCACGCTCTGAGGCGGTCAGCAAATTTTTCGTCGCCATAAGCTGTGCTGTTTGAATGGATGAATACTGAGGGACAGAGCTTCGCCCTTCCCCCTACTGGGAATGCTTGGCGTCATAGGCTTCACACCAAGCGTCGATGAGCTTGCGTGCCAAACTCACACGTCCAGGAATGGCTGGCAAGGCATGCCGATGAAACCAGCCACCTTTGTTGAGTTCCGAACGCTGTATGCGCAATTCGCCACTCTCATAGTCTGCCATAAATCCGAGCATCAGCGCATTGGGATATGGCCAAGGTTGAGAGGAATGGTAACGGATATTCTTGATGCGGACACCTGTTTCTTCCAACACCTCCCTTGCCACGGCTTTCTCCAGACTTTCACCCGTTTCGACAAAGCCTGCCACGAGTCCCATATAGTCGGCTCGAAAATTGCGCCCTTGCACCAAGAGGATTTCGTCGTCTCGCCCAACAGCCACAATAACCGCAGGCGCAAGACTTGGCCACACCTCTTTACCGCAATGGGTGCAACGTTTAGAAATGTCTGTATCACGGCGCATTGGTCCTCCGCACACCCCACAAAATTTGGTCGTCTCGTCCCAGTACAACAGTTCGCGGGCTTTACCTGCCTGCACATGGTGTTTCAAAGGCAAAAGGTCGTAGCTATCTCGCAGACCAACCATTTTGAAGCCCTCCACGATGGCAGGACTATCCAGCCGCACAGCCACACAGGCTTCGCCCGCCAAGGGTGGCAACGGTTGCTGCACCTGCCAACGCTCCAGAGCAATTGGGGGTTCATTGCCTTGAGGCACTCGCCAGCCGTCGGCAGTTTGTTCCAATAAAAATTCGTCCTTGCAAAAGAGAAACCAATACATAGGGCGGTGAATTCATATAGCAAGAGTGCCACAGCTCCCTGCTGTAACAAGGAGCGATGGCACCACTTTATTATTATATACAACACCTCGCCACGAAGGGCGAAAGCCTTAAATTCCGAGAGAAGCTGAGATGGCGTTAAATTTAGCGTCAGCTTCTGCGAGCAACCGCTCATAATCGGCTGCGCTCTTCATCTCGGCACGCACTTCGTAGTAGAACTTGATTTTTGGTTCTGTACCTGAAGGGCGCACACTCACCTTTGTGCCATCGGCAGTGTACCATTGCAACACGTTGCTCGTTGCAGGCATATCCAATTTTGTGGCATTTCCTTCAGCGTCGAAGGCTTCGAGCGTGAGGAAATCCTTGGTCAAAACAACTGTTGAGCCTGCAATTTCTGTAGGACGGTGCTCACGGAAATTGACCATCATTGCCTTGATGGCATCTGCGCCTGTCTTGCCAGGCTTCACCACATTGATGGTGCGGTTGAGCGCAAAGCCATATTCGGTGTAAATGTCCATCAACACATCGTAGAGCGTCTTGCCTTGGTCTTTTGCCCAAGCGCAAATTTCAGCCAAGAGCGAGCAAGCAGAAACTGCGTCCTTGTCACGCACAAAGCTCTGCGCCATGAACCCATAGCTCTCCTCGCCACCACCAATATATTTCAATGTGCCGTTATCTTCATAGTTCGCAATTTCACGGGCAATCCACTTGAAGCCAGTGAAACAGTCGAGCATCATCACCTTGTTCGCATCGGCAATCGTCTTGATCAGCTCCGTGGTTACGATGGTCTTAACGATGAATTCATTGCCCTGCATTTGTCCTTGGGCGATGCGGTTCTTGATGATATAATAAAGGAATATCATACAAGTTTGGTTACCATCAATCAGCACCCATTCGCCCTTGCTGTCCTTGCAAGCCATACCCACACGGTCGGCGTCAGGGTCAGAAGCCATGACAATATCCGCATCAATTTGCTTTGCCAAGTCGAGTGCCATCGTCAAAACCTCCGCATTTTCTGGATTGGGGCTTACCACAGTAGGAAAATCACCGCTACGCACCATTTGTGCTTCCACAGTGTGTACATTCTCGAAGCCCCAGCGGCGCAACGACTCGGGGATCAACGTCATACCCGTACCGTGGATAGGCGTATAAACAATCTTCAAATCTTTCTGACGCTGAATGCAAGCCGGGTCAATGCTCAAGCTTTTTACAGCCGTGAGGTAGAGATCATCAATTTCTTGACCGATGATTTCGATCAAGGCAGGATTTCCTGTGAACTTAATATCCTCCACTTGCACCTTGTTCACCTCGTCGATGATACCTTGGTCGTGGGGTGCTGTCACTTGTGCACCATCAGCCCAATAGGCTTTGTAGCCGTTATATTCTTTGGGGTTGTGACTGGCTGTGAGCATCACACCGCTTTGGCAGCCAAAGTGACGAATAGCAAACGACACTTCTGGCGTGGGACGCATATCCTCGAAGAGATAAACCTTAATGCCATTGGCGGAGAGCACATTGGCTGTTGTCTCTGCAAAAAGGCGAGAGTTGTTGCGACAGTCGTGACCGATAGCCACCTTGATTTCCTGCCCAGCAAATTGCTTGTTGAGATAGTTTGCCAAGCCTTGCGTTGCACCGCCAACTGTGTAAACGTTCATACGGTTACAACC
>JBHAFO010000120.1:0-2626 GCA_041856145.1 Alloprevotella sp. | reverse complement strand
CCCATCTTGGGACTTGTTGAAAATATGGCTTGGTTCACGTCTGCCGAATTGCCCGAGAATAAGTATTACATCTTTGGACGTGACGGCGTGAAGCAATTAGCCGAGCGCATGAATAAGCCTCTCTTGGCACAAATCCCCTTGGTGCAAAGCATCCGTGAGGGAGGCGACGAGGGCGAACCCATTGCCACAAAGCCCGACACGATGACAGGCTTGGCTTTCCGCACCTTGGCAGAAGCCGTGGTGCGAGAAACCGAACGTCGCAATGCGGAGGCTCCTCCTACAGAGATTGTAAAAATCACCACTAAATAGAACTATATTACAGCATGCCCTCTTTCTCTGACACGAGAGAAAGAGGGCTTTTTCATGTCTTCTCTTCCTTAAATTTACAAGAAACCTCTATGTGCTACCTATACCATCCTCAATATACCCAAATATGGGGATTGTATATTTTAAGAAAACTCCCGAACTTTGCCTCAGCATAGAAAAGCATCTAAACTGCTTTATATCATTTTCTTACTTACATATGACTATGAAATATAAATCTACCCTAACAGCCTTCATTGTACCCTTTGCATCCATTGGGTCATTGGCACAGAATCCTTTCCATCTCAAAAATGATTCAACCTTTCAAACTACTCAACTGCAAGACGTTGTAGTGTCTTCAAATCGCATTGCGGAAAAGCGGCGCATGGCTTCTACGTTAGTCGCAGTTGTAGATGCACGCACTTTCGAGCGCACACAAAGCAACACATTGGCACAAGGTCTAAAGTTTCAGCCGGGTATTCGTGTAGAGACAAACTGCCAAAACTGCGGTTTCTCGCAAGTGCGCATAAATGGCTTAGAAGGTCCTTACTCACAAATCCTCATCGACTCGCGTCCTGTATTCAGCGCCCTCGCTGGTGTTTATGGTTTGGAACAATTGCCTACCAATATGATTGAGCGTGTCGAGGTCATTCGCGGTGGTGGCTCTGCCCTATTCGGCTCTTCCGCCATTGCAGGAACTATCAATATCATCACTAAAGAGCCTGATGGGAATAGTGCTACTTTAAGTCACGAGATGCGTGGTCTTGGGGGATTGCATCGCTTTGAAAACACAACAAATTTCAATGCCTCTCTTGTTGCTCCTGACCGTCATTTTGGATTGACTCTCTTTGGACAAACACGTCATCGTTCTGCCTACGACCACGACGGCGACGGCTTTAGTGAGATTCCACTATTGGACGGTCATACTTTGGGATTTCGCACTTACTTCAAACCCACTTCACAACTACGGCTGACTGCTGAATATCATAATATGCACGAGTTCCGTCGTGGTGGCGATCGTGTCCATGTCCAACCTCACATGGCTTTTGTGGCAGAACAGCTTGAACATACCAATCATAACGCATCTATTGCAGCCTCCTATTTTAGCCCCGATGCGCGCCATCTCATAGATGTTTACGCCTCATTGATGAAGGTTGATCGAAAGAGTTACTATGGCGGTGGTGATACGACGATGACTGATTTGCCCAAACGATTAGCGTCTTATGGCACCACGAAAGGATTGACCTATCTCGCAGGAGCGCAATATGCTTATGCCTTTCCTCACCTCTTCTTTATGCCTGCACGCTTAACCGCAGGCTTCGAGTATAAACACGATGACCTTGACGACATATCGGGCTATCGCACTGCGCCTATCAAGCAAGCAGTGCATACGGAAGGTATCTTTATCCAAAACGAGTGGAAGGATGAACGCTTCAGCCTACTTCTCGGTGCGCGCTTCGACAAGCACTCACTCTTGCGCCACGCCATTTTTAGTCCGCGTGTCAATGTTCGCTACGTGCCAACAAAAAGTCTCACGCTTCGCACCACCTATAGTCGAGGATTTCGTGCACCGCAAATCTTTGACGAAGATCTTCATGTCGATAATGCTGGCGGCGAACTCATCATCTCTGCCAATTCTCCCCACCTAAAAGAAGAAACTTCGCATAGCTTCAGCCTGTCTGCTGACTGGACACAACGTTTTGGCAACTGGCAGGTGAACCTCTTAGGGGAAGCGTTCTACACTTCTCTTGTCGATGCTTTTTCTTTTCTGCAAAAAGAGGTTACTGAAAATGGCAAGACTTACACGCAAAAGCTCCGCACAAACTCTGATGGTGCTAAAGTGTTCGGCACCAACTTAGAAGCACGACTATCTTACACTTCGCTCTTCAACATACAAGCAGGGCTTACTTTACAAAGTAGCCGTTGGAACACCGCTAAGCAATGGCATGAAGAGGACACTTATACAACGCGTCGCCTCTATCGTGCTCCCAATGCTTATGCCTATTTCGTAGCCTCTTTTCATCCCACAAAAGATTTCACTTTCTCGCTCTCTGGGAATTATACAGGAGCAATGCTCACAGGTCACGAAATTCCCACAGAGGAAGATGGCACACTGACTCTCTTCAATGGTAAGCCTTCCGCGACCATACATCCCGAACGTTTGCAGCATGGAGAGGGCCAAACTGCTACAACTTATGGTGCCCGCACCCTTTCCACTCCCTCGTTTTTTGAACTGGGACTAAAAGCGTCCTACGACCTCACTCTCTTTGCGCGCACTACTGCGACACTCTATGCTGGCGTACAAAACATTTTCAATGCCTAT
>JBHAFO010000119.1:0-4487 GCA_041856145.1 Alloprevotella sp. | reverse complement strand
GGCTTTCTCCAAGGAAAAAGATATCAACCTCAATGTGGCATTAGAATTTGGACGCTTGGTCGAGGTGAACAACAGCGATGTGAAGGTCGTTTATACCCGCAAAACGGATGTGTTCATTCCTCTCCAAGAACGTGCAGACATAGCCAATCGCAACAAGGCGGATTTGTTTATTTCTATACATACCAATGCGTTGCCAGCGGGTCGCTTGGCGTATGGTTCAGAGACCTACACGCTCGGTATGGCACGTGCCACCGCCAATCTTGAGGTGGCTAAGCGAGAGAACAGCGTTATCTCTCTCGAAAGTGACTACCAGCAACGCTACCAAGGCTTTGATCCCAACAAGGCAGAAAGCTACGTTATTTTCGAGTTTGTGCAGGACAAGCACATGAAACAAAGCGTGGATTTAGCCACAGCTATTCAGCGTAATTATGTGCGCAACGGTCGGAAAGACAAGGGGGTGCACCAAGCGGGGTTCCTCGTGTTACGCCAAACTTCTATGCCGTCTGTCCTGACAGAACTCGGCTTTATCTCCACGCCCGACGAGGAGCGTTACCTCAATTCTCGCAAAGGCATTGAGGAATTGGCACGTAGCATTTACAATGGCTTTGCCACTTATAAGAACAACCTCGATAAGCGCGGTCCTCGTGCGCCCATCATTGAGAACAACCGCAAGGGGCAAGAGAATTATTCCTATGCCCTGCAAAATCCTGCCGAAGGCGAGAAGTTATCACCAACTCCCAAGGAGGACGACACGCCAGCATCCACGCCAACTGAAACTATAGGGGAAACGAAGTCTACAATCTCGGGCAAGCCTGAGTTTCGGGTACAGATTTTAGTGGCAGACCTTCTTTTGAAGAGTGGCGATGCCCGCCTCAAAGGACTTGCGCCCAACTATTACCAAGAGGGCGCACAGTATAAATACACCTACGGCTCAACGAACAATTACACAGAGGCACTACGGCTTTACCACCAAGTGAAAACCAATTTCCCAGGGGCTTTCATCGTCGCCCTCAAGAATGGCAAACGCATGGACTTGATGCAGGCACGCCGAGAAGCCTCCAAGAAGTAACAAAGCCCCTGCCCCGCTCTCTTTCAGTAAGGGGCACTCCCATTTTCCTTTTGCACATTTACATTTAGACAGTCTATGAAGTTCTTCACCAAAGAAGTAAAAATTGCCTTAGTCGCAGTTGTAGCAATTATCGCCGTATATTTGCTCATCAACTTCCTCAAGGGCGTAAACGTATTCAAGTCCAGTAACACTTACTACGTATCGTTCGCCAACATCCAAGGGCTTACGGCCTCCAGCACGGTGTTCGCCAACGGTTATCCCGTGGGTACAGTGAGTGCTATCGACTACGATTATAATAACAACAACCGCATCGTGGTTGCCATTGATCTCAACGACAACGTTCGCCTCCCGCGTGGCACACGAGCAGAGTTGGAGACTTCGTTGATGGGCGAGATTAAGATGAATTTGGTGCTGGGTCAGAATGTTGCCGACAACATTGCTTTGGGCGACACCATCCAAGGGGGCATGTACCAGGGGGCAATGGACGCTGCGGCAAAGCTCGTTCCTGTGATGGCAGAGATGTTGCCAAAAATTGACAGCATCCTTGCCAACTTTGTACGCCTCTCCTCCGATCCCGCTTTGCAACAGACTTTGGCAAATGCCGCAAAGGTGAGTGGCGACCTTGCCATATTGTCTGCCAACTTGGCAAAGGCTTCCAACTCCGACCTGCCCCGCATCACAGCCAACCTCACGGCTATCACGCAGAACATGAATAGCCTTTCTGGCGAATTGGCAAAGGCTGATATTGAAGGCACGATGCAGGATTTGCAAAGCACAGTCACGAACATGAACCAGCTCACAGGCGCACTCAATGGCACTGTGCAGCAACTCAATTCTAAGATCAATAGCAAGGACAATTCTTTGGGACTAATGCTCAACGACCGTGGACTCTATGACAACCTCAACAACACGGCTGCCAGTGCAGACTCCTTGCTCATCGACCTCCGACGCCATCCTAAGCGCTACGTGCATTTCTCTATCTTTGGAAGAAAAGATAAGTAAGGCAGTCCTCCTTCCCTCTCATCAGAAATTCATATCCTCAAACCCTTTCACACTTTATTCCTGTGCCTACGCCCGAAGAACTTTGGCATTCGTGCCTTGATCTTTTGCAAAAACAGCTACCTGCCGAGTTGTTCAACACTTGGTTCAAAGAGTTGGACTTCGTATCGTACGAAGCTCCAAATCTTCGCATCTCTGTTCCGAACAACGAATTTGGCAACGAATTTAGCAAGTTGCATTCTGGTATTTTCTACCATCAAGGCGTACTGCCAACCTTTGGAGAAACACAGGTCTACCTCATTGACAGAGAACAACTAAGGGCTGCGGAGGCGCAGAAGAGGAGAGAAGAGGAAAAGCGTAGGTTGGAGGAGGAAGAGCCAGCATTCGACCACCGACTGCCAAGCAACTATCGGTTGGACAACTTCGTTGCGGGCGATAGCAACAAAGCGGCTTTGTCTATGGCAAAGAGCGTCGTGGCTTCACCTGGTGCAACGGCTTTCAATCCTTTTCTTATCTATGGTCCCAGCGGAGTGGGCAAAACGCACCTTGCCTCAGGCATTGGACACGCCATCTTGCAGGCGATGCCTAAAAAGCGTGTGCTTTTTGTTACGGCACGTGAGTTCCAAGAACAATATACCACTGCCGTTAAGGACAAGAATGTCAATCCTTTTATGCACTTCTATCAGGGCATAGACGTGCTAATCCTTGACGACGCGCAATATCTGACCACGGAGAAGACACAGCAAGCCTTCTTCCATATTTTCAACCACCTGCAAAAGCTCGGTCGCCAAATCATTTTCACTTCCGACCGCTTTCCCTCCGACATCGAAGGCTTGGAAGAGCGTATCCTCTCCCGTCTGCAATGGGGAGTGAACATCGAAATCGGGCGTCCCGACATTCAACTGCGCAAAGAAATTCTCCGTGCCAAAATTCGCTGGGAGAATATCGAAAATGTTGGCGAAGATGTTATCTCTTATATTGCAGAGCATATCTCCTCCAACGTGCGTGAGTTACACGGCACGCTCAACTCTTTGATCGCCTACGCCGTGGTGAACGACGGAGAGATTACCCACGATTTGATGACCCGCATCGTGGCACGCTACATCAGTATGGCAGAGGAAGAAGTGACGGTCGATGACATCATTGCCACCGTAGCCAAACACTGCGGTCTGCGCCGTGCCGATCTCCGTTCTAAGAGCCGCAAACAACCAATCGTTCGTGCCAGACAAATTGCGATGTACCTCTGTCACAAGCGCAATATGAGCTATGTTGCCATTGGTAAGGAGTTTGGCAAACGCGACCATAGCACTGTTTCTTATGGTTGCGAGCAAGTCAAACATTTCCTGCAAACAGACAAAGCCTATCGCCGCGAAGTGGAGGAGCTGGAAGCGTCGCTGAAGCGCAAATGACAAGGACTTTTTTCCCTTCGCCTGCCACGCTCTGACTTTGCACCCTATAATTTTGCACCTATGACAGCGCAAGAAGTCCTCAAAAAGTATTTTGGATACACCACATTCCGCCCCCAACAGGAAGCCATCATTGAGCAAGTCTGTGCGGGGCGTGATTGTTTAGTGCTGATGCCTACGGGAGGCGGTAAGAGCATTTGCTATCAAATCCCAGCCCTTCTCTTGCCTGGCATCACCGTTGTGATTTCGCCCCTCATCTCCTTGATGCAAGACCAAGTGGATACGCTCAAAGCCATGGGCATAGCTGCCGATGCACTCAACAGCGTGCAAACAGCCGAGGAGAACGCCCGTCTGCGCCAGCGGTGTCGCATGGGAAAGGTCAAACTCCTCTATATGTCGCCCGAAACGCTCTTGGGCGAGTTGGCAACCTTACTCACAGAAGTGCAGGTGTCCTTGGTGGCAGTGGACGAGGCGCATTGTGTCAGCCAGTGGGGACACGATTTTCGTCCCGAATATACCCAGTTAGGCATTTTGCGGGAGGCGTTGCCCAATGTGCCAGTGATGGCTTTGACTGCGACAGCCGACAAAGTCACACGCCAGGATATCCTGCGACAACTGCGACTGCAAGAACCCGAAATTTTCGTCTCTTCCTTCGACCGCCCCAACCTCTCGCTGTCAGTCCGCAAGGGTATGGACAAGAAAGGAAAACTTGCCACTATCGTGGAGTTCATCAAGGCACGGCAGGGCGAATGTGGTATCATTTACTGCTTGGCACGCAAGGACACTGAAGCCGTAGCCTTTCATTTAAGTCTCAAAGGCTTCAAGGCTGTTCCTTACCACGCAGGACTTTCACCCAAAGAGCGTAGCGAAGCCCAGCGATGCTTTATCCAAGACGAAGTGGACGTGGTTGTGGCAACAATCGCCTTTGGAATGGGCATCGACAAGAGCAATGTGCGATGGGTTGTCCATTACAATTTGCCGAAAAGTATTGAAGGATTTTATCAAGAGATAGG
>JBHAFO010000118.1:0-4234 GCA_041856145.1 Alloprevotella sp. | reverse complement strand
CTACACTGATGAGCATCGGTGTGATGGCATCCATAAATCAGCGCCTCGATGCCGAGACCATCAACCTTGTGGCTGATGAGTTTGGATTTGAGACCGAGTATGTGAGTGCCGAGGTGCAGGAAGCTGTGAGCGTTGAGGCCGATGACGAGAGCGATCTCGTGGGTCGCGCACCTATTGTTACAGTGATGGGACACGTAGACCACGGTAAGACCTCCTTGCTCGACCATATCCGCAAAGCCAACGTAATTGCTGGTGAGGCTGGTGGTATCACACAGCACATCGGTGCGTACAACGTGACGCTCCAGAGCGGTCGCCAAATCACGTTCCTCGACACTCCAGGTCACGAAGCCTTTACGGCGATGCGTGCTCGTGGTGCACAGGTGACAGACATTGCAATTATCATCGTAGCTGCCGACGATGGCGTGATGCCACAAACCAAGGAGGCAATCAATCATGCCACAGCAGCAGGCGTGCCTATCGTCTTTGCAATCAACAAGATTGATAAGCCAGGCGCGAACCCTGATAAGATTAAGGAAGAACTTGCTGCAATGAACTACCTCGTTGAAGAATGGGGCGGTAAGTACCAAAGTCAGGACATCGCTGCCAAGCAAGGCTTGAACGTTCGTGAACTTTTGGACAAGGTTCTCCTCGAAGCCGACATGCTGGAGTTGCGTGCCAACCCTAACCGCAAGGCGACAGGTACGGTGATTGAATCTTCTCTGGACAAGGGTCGTGGCTATGTTGCCACCGTCTTGGTAAGCAACGGTACGCTCAAGCAGGGCGATGTTATCCTCGCTGGTACGAACTATGGTCGCGTGAAGGCGTTGTTCAATGAGCGTAACAACCGCATTGATGCCGTAGGTCCAGCTCAGGCTGCAACCATTCTCGGTTTCAATGGCGCACCACAGGCAGGCGACCAGTTCCACGTGATGGAAACAGAACAGGAGGCGAGAGAAATTGCGGCTAAGCGTGAGCAACTGCAACGTGAGCAAAATCTCCGTACCACTAAGATGCTGACCCTTGATGAGCTTGGTCGTCGTATCAAGGTAGGCTCTTTCCAAGAGATCAATATCATTGTGAAGGGCGACGTAGATGGTTCTGTCGAGGCACTCTCCGACTCTTTCATCCGTCTTTCTACAGAAAAGATTGCCGTGAACGTGATCCACAAGAGTGTGGGACAGATCACGGAAAACGACGTGACCCTTGCAGCCGCTTCGCAAGCCGTTATCGTGGGCTTCCAAGTACGTCCTTCGCAGGCTGCCCGCAAGCAAGCCGAGCGTGATGGTGTAGAAATCCGCCTCTACAGCGTGATCTATGATGCCATCGAGGAAGTGAAGCAAGCCATGGAGGGTATGCTTGAGCCTATTATCAAGGAAGAAGTTACTGCCACTGTCGAAGTGCGTCAAATCTACAATATCTCCAAAGTGGGCGTTGTGGCTGGTGCATACGTTATCGATGGTCGCGTAAGTCGCTCCGACAAGGCACGCCTCATCCGTGATGGCATTGTGATCTTCACAGGCTCGCTCGCAGCTCTGAAACGCTTCAAGGACGATGTGAAGGAAGTGACCACTAATTTTGAGTGTGGTATCTCCTTGCAAGGTTGTAACGACATCAAGGAAGGCGATATGATTGAAACCTTCCAAGAAGTGGCTATCAAGCAAAAGCTCTAAGCACTTTGGGATTCCCCCAAGGATAGCTTCCCTTTATTCATTGCGTGTGCCGGTGCTACGGCATCGGCACACGCAATTCTTTTCCGACAGACTTATATAATATATAATAAGACATACTCAACAATTATGCTGTTCGATATTTTCATCGCCGTGATTCTCCTTTGGGCGGCTCTCACTGGCTGGCGCAACGGATTGCTCAAAGAGCTTGTGTCCGCCCTCGGTTTCATCGTGGGCTTAGTGATTGCAGCCACTTGCTACTCGCAACTCGGCGAATATCTGGCTATGAATGGTTCGGAGACCAATATCACGCTCAACATCGCAGCCTTCTTTTTGCTCTGGATCATCGTCCCTATTTTCCTCGGCTTTGTTGCCAATATGCTCACAAAGGCGATGTCTGCTATCTGCATGGGCTGGCTCAATTCTTTGGGTGGTCTGGTAATTGCTGTTATCAAGTATCTCGTTCTCCTTTCGTGCGTACTCAATGTGATGTCACTGTTGGGAATTATGGACGAGGAGCGTAAGGCATCATCACGCCTCATCACGCCCGCAGAACAAGTTGTGTCCATTCTTTTCACAGAAGCTAAGGCACATATGGAGGAGGAGCGCAACGACGATGGCGATACCACAATCATTGACATCCAAGCACTCAGAGATAGCACTAAGCATAAGGAGTAAGTCTTTTACCTACGAATATGGAAGAAACAAAGAAGCCCCAATCTTCAGCCCAAGTGGAACAGTACGAAGAGCCCAATGCCTTTGTGCGTTCTGTGGCTGAGAAGAAATACGAATATGGTTTCACCACCGAAGTGGAAACCGAGATTATAGAGAAAGGTCTTAACGAAGACGTCATCCGCCTCATCTCCGCTAAGAAAGAAGAGCCAGAGTGGATGCTCGAATTCCGTTTGAAAGCCTATCGCCATTGGCTGACCCTCAAGCAACCCACGTGGGCACACGTCAATCTGCCAGAGATCGACTACCAAGACATTTCTTATTATGCCGATCCTACGAAGAAGAAGGAGGGCAAAACAGAAATTGACCCAGAATTGGAGAAGACATTTGAAAAGCTCGGCATCCCTCTCGAGGAACGTTTGGCATTGCATGGTGTTGCCGTTGATGCCGTGATGGACTCCGTCTCGGTAAAAACAACCTTCAAGGAAAAGCTCCAAGAGAAGGGTATCATTTTCTCCTCAATGAGCGAAGCCGTGAAGGAGAATCCCGAACTCGTCAAGAAGTTCCTCGGCACAGTTGTTCCTTACAAAGACAACTACTTCGCTGCTCTCAACAGCGCCGTGTTCTCCGATGGTTCTTTTGTCTATATCCCCAAGGGTGTGCGTTGCCCGATGGAACTTTCAACTTACTTCCGCATCAATGCCCGCAACACGGGACAGTTTGAGCGCACGCTCATCGTTTGCGACGATGGCGGTTATGTGTCTTACCTCGAAGGCTGCACAGCTCCTATGCGCGACGAGAACCAGCTCCACGCTGCGATTGTAGAAATCATTGTGAACAAGGATGCTGAGGTCAAGTATAGCACCGTGCAAAACTGGTACCCTGGTGACAGCGAAGGCAAAGGCGGGGTTTACAACCTTGTGACCAAGCGCGGACAACTCCGAGGTGAGAACTCCAAACTCTCATGGACGCAAGTTGAAACAGGAAGTGCCATCACTTGGAAATATCCCTCCTGCATCCTCATTGGCGACAACTCGCAAGCCGAATTCTATTCCGTAGCTGTTACCAACAATTATCAGCAGGCAGATACTGGCACAAAGATGGTGCATCTCGGTAAGAACACCCGATCAACGATTGTCTCCAAGGGTATTTCCGCTGGACGAAGCCAAAACTCCTACCGCGGTTTGGTGAAGATGGGACCAAAGGCAACTGACGGTCGCAACTATTCCTCCTGCGATTCTCTCTTGCTCGGTAGCCAGTGTGGCGCGCACACCTTCCCGTATATCGATGTTCAGAACAACGAAGCGATTGTGGAGCACGAAGCCACCACTTCAAAGATCTCAGACGATCAACTCCTCTACTGCAACCAACGTGGTATCCCTACTGAAGCTGCCATCGACCTTATTGTCAATGGCTATGCCAAGGAGGTAATCAACAAACTCCCCATGGAGTTTGCCGTAGAAGCGCAGAAACTTCTCAGCGTTTCCCTCGAAGGTAGCGTAGGCTAAGCACAAAAATCCCCTCCCTTGCATCATACATTGGCAAAGGAGGGGATGTTGTATCTCTATATCCCCTTGACGCAAAACGTCCCTGCTACCCAAAATCGCACACCATGCGCTCAATTCGCAATCTATAAATAGCAATCCGATAGATAATACTATAAACTTTGTTAATCATAAGCAGTTTATCATCGGATTACTTGCAACTATTGAGAGAAGTCCGTACTTTTGTATCAAGTTTTTCATGGTATTAGATTTTAAGGTTAGTGAAGATTGGTTGTCGGGAGACAATCAATTTTTTTTGTCCCTACCCCTCGCGGCAACTCTCCACGCTATTTCCAAACTTTTCGAGCCGCCAAGCGGATAGAGCCAAAGAGAAAAACAAACTTTGAGCTG
>JBHAFO010000117.1:0-4656 GCA_041856145.1 Alloprevotella sp. | reverse complement strand
TTCCAAGCCATTAACCACGCTTTTTCGACCATAGGCACGGGTGGTTTCTCTACGGAGCAACAAAGTATTGCTACCTTTCATTCTCCAGCAATAGAGTGGATTGCCATTGTATTTATGTTCTTGGCAAGCATCAACTTCACTCTCTTTTATCTTTTACTCATCAAGCGGAAAGTGAAGAAAGTCCTTGCCGATGCAGAATTGCGGTTCTTCCTCTTCTTTTTTGCAACAATGATTGCTGTCATTACAGCCATTCGGTTCTTTAACACCGATACGCCATTGTTGGATAATCTTCGTAGCAGTGCCTTCTCTGTTGTTTCTTTAGGCTCAACGACGGGATTTATTTCCGAGGACTATATGCGCTGGCCCGTAAGTACGCATATCTTTCTCCTTATTGTCACAATGATTGGCGCCTGTGCAGGCTCAACAGCTGGTGGTATCAAATGTATTCGTGTTGTGACCTCTTTGAAAGTGTTGCGCAATGAGTTCAAACACATTTTGCATCCTAAAGCCATTTATTCCGTGCGGATCAACAATGCCGAGATAGGGGGGACAATCATTCGCTCAATTTTTGCCTTTCTTACCGCCTATATTGTATTGCTCTTTCTGAGCGTGCTTGTGTTTGGAACGATGGATGCCAATATGTACGAAGCCTTTGGAATGGCAGTTACACTGATTAGTAATAGCGGTCCTGCCGTAGGACAAATGATTGGTGCTACTGGCTCGTGGAACGTCCTGCCCGATGCTGGTGTCTGGTACAGTTCCTTCTTAATGCTCGCAGGGCGCTTGGAGATTTTTACCCTTATGCTACCTTTCATTCCCGCTTTTTGGAAGGATAAGTAAGAACAACTTTACCTTATACTCTCGCTTAGTCATACAATGCAAGTGGCTCAAAAGACAACACTGCTTGTATGACTTTTTTGTTTTGTTATGGAGATGGTTGGGGGCTTGTGCCCATAACTTTAACGAGTGGCATAGAAAACTTTCCTTCTTGCGCCAGCATTTTTGTCCGTAGGCGTAGGAAAACTTTGCTGGAGGCGCAAAGAAAGTTTAGTTATCAGTGCAAATTATATAATTTGCACTGATAATTATATAGTTTCCACTGATATCTATATAATTATCAGTGATAACTAAAGTTTTTCTCCGCCTCCAGCCGAAAATGTTGATGCCTCTAACGAAAAATGTTGGCGTATGGAGTGAAAAGTTCGAGCGTAAGGTATTAACTTTGTTGGTACAAGAAGTGGGGCTATTGCCCTCAAAACGCAGAATATGACAACAGACGAACGATTATTTATCCTACAATTTTTATCCGCCTTGCGGGAAAACAATTCTCGAGATTGGTTTCAAGCGCATCGTGCCGACTATGAACGTGCCAAGAGTACATTTCACAAAATGATTGCGATGACGATTGAACGTATCGGAGAGTTTGACCCAATGATACGGGGCATCGAAGTGAAAAGCACCGTTTACCGCATCAATCGGGACACACGGTTTAGTCCCGACAAATCGCCCTATAAGGTGCATCTTGGATCGTACATCAATCCCTTAGGAACGAAGTCGCTCCACGGTGGTTACTACTTGCACCTCGAACCAGGCAGTTGTGGTGTTGGGTCAGGGCCTTATTGGTTGCCAATGGAAGTGCTTACGGCTGTTCGCAGAGACATTGTTGCGCGCACCGATGCTTTCCGTAGCATTATGGAAGACCCTACTTTTAAGGCGAGCTTCCAAAGTTTTGGGATGAACCACCTAAAGACCTTGCCCAAAGGTTTTGATAAAGATTATCCTTATCCCGAGTATCTGCGCCCGAAGGACTACACCCTTTGGTACGACCTCTCGGACGATTTCCTCAAGAGCGAGGATTGGCTCGATGTCGTGGCAGAAAAGTTTGCCCTCATGAAACCTTTTATGGACTTCGTGAATGAAACCATCGACGACTATTGCTAATCGTTCCCCATTCTTTTCATATTTATAATATATCATCTTATGAAAAAGACCCTATTGGCTATGCTATTTACAACAGGCTCTCTCACGGCGTCGGCACAGACCGATGCGTTCAAGTACACTGACGAACAATTTGCCGATATACAGATGCTCCGCTATAAAGTGTCGGGTTTCGAACAGTTGTCCCTCCGTCAGAAAACGCTGATTTACTATCTCCAAGAGGCTGCCCTCCAAGGCCGAGATATTCTCTTCGACCAAAACGGACGCTACAACCTACGCATTCGCCGACTTTTGGAAACAATTTATACGGACTATAAAGGCGATCGGAAGTCGAAGGAATTTCAAGCCTTGACGGTTTATCTCAAGCGTGTGTGGTTCAGTTCGGGTATTCACCACCACTATGGTTCGGAGAAGTTTGTACCTGAATTCTCGGAACAATTCCTGCGACAAGCGGCACTTAGCATTGACAGCAAAAAGTTGCACTTGGCAGAAGGGCAGAGCGTAGAGGCGTTTTGCGACGAGCTTTTCCCCATTATTTTCAACCCCAAGTTGATGGCAATGCGCACCAATCAGAAAGATGGCGAAGATTTGGTGCTTACTTCGGCAGGCAATTACTACGGCGAAGGCGTTACGCAGGCAGAAGCCGAGAAGTTCTATTTGCAACGCAAAGCCACAAACGACCCGCACCCCGTGATGATGGGTATGAACAGTCGCTTGGTGAAGGAAGATGGTGAACTTCGTGAACTCGTTTGGCGTGAGCATGGACTTTACGGCTCAGCTATTTCCAAGATTATTCATTATCTGGAGAAGGCACGTCCTTTTGCCGATACGCCAGCACAGGCAAAAGTGATTGACCGACTTATTGAATATTATCGTACGGGCGACCTCCGCACCTTCGATGAGTACAGCATTCTCTGGCTGAAAGACACGGAGAGTTTGGTAGACTTTGTCAATGGCTTTACTGAAAGCTATGGCGATCCACTTGGTATGAAAGCCAGTTGGGAAAGTATTGTGAACTTCAAAGACCTCGAGGCTACAAAGCGTACAGAAATCCTGAGTCGCAATGCGCAGTGGTTTGAGAACAATTCGCCCGTAGATGCTCGCTTCAAGAAAGAGAAGGTGAAAGGCATTTCGGCAAAGGTTATCACGGCAGCCATCCTCGGTGGTGATCTTTATCCTTCCACGGCGATTGGTATCAACCTGCCCAATTCCGATTGGGTTCGTCGTGAACATGGTTCAAAGAGTGTGACCATCGGTAACTTGACTCACGCTTATGCCCAAGCCTCTCACGGCTCAGGCTTCGACAAAGAGTTTATCATCGATGAACCAACTCGCCAACTTATTAGTAAATATGGCGATGCGTGCGACGACCTGCATACCGACTTGCACGAATGTCTTGGTCACGGCTCGGGCAAACTCCTCCCAGGTACGGACCCCGATACGCTCAAAGCCTATGGCTCGACAATTGAGGAAGCACGTGCCGACTTGTTTGCACTCTATTATTTGGGCGATGAAAAGCTCACAGAGTTAGGACTAACGCCCAATATGGAAGCGCATAAGTCGAACTATTATACTTATATGATGAACGGCTTGATGACCCAGCTTGTGCGCATCAAACCAGGTAGCACCATTGAAGAAGCCCATATGCGCAACCGTGCTCTCATAGCTCATTGGGTGTATGAGCAGGGCAAGGCAAATAAGGTGGTTGAATTCGTGAAGAAGAAAGGTAAGACTTTTGTGCAAATCAACGACTATACAGCCCTTCGTACTCTCTTTGGAAAACTTCTTGCAGAGGTGCAGCGCATCAAGAGTGAGGGAGACTATGAAGGCGCACGCCGATTGGTAGAAGACTACGGTGTAAAGGTAGACCCTGTGTTGCACAAAGAAGTGCTTACACGCTATGCCAAGCTGAACATGTCGCCTTACAAGGGTTTCATCAATCCTGTGTATGAGGCTGTGCGCGCAGCCGATGGTACAATTACGGACGTGAAGATTTCATATTCCGAGAGCTACGAAAATCAGATGTTGCGCTATAGTCGCGACTATAATACTTTGCCCGATGTCAATGAGTAACCTCAGTGCAGAACAAGAAATGCTCCTTCCCATTCATCGTGCCTTTCACGGCATGATGAATGGACCTCTTAGCACTTCAATGCGTGAAAAGGGGCTAACGTATAAAGTGAACTTTGGTGTAGAGCTACCTCGATTGCAAGAATATGCCGAGAGTTTGCCACACACACACGAATTGGCGCAAGCACTCTTTAAGGAGAATATTCGTGAGAGTCGTCTTCTCGCTCCAATGCTCATGCCTATCGACCGCTTCTCGCCCGATTTGGCAGATTTTTGGGTCGAGACAATGCAATTTACAGAAGAGGCGACCAACTGCGTACACTTTCTGTTCTCTCGCTTGCCTTTCGCCTCACAAAAGGCTTTTGAATGGATTGCAAACGAACAATGGATGTTCCAATTCTGTGGCTTCCAGCTCTTGGCTAATCTCTTTGGAAAAGGAATGACACCTGCTCCAAGAGATGCGGAGGAATTCCTTGACCAAGCTTCTGTAGCTCTCCGTTCCGACCGATTGGCTATTCGTAGTGCAGCGCAGAAGTCGCTCCTAAAATATATGGATTTGGGCGAGGAGGAAGCAGAGAAAGCTGACGCCATTCTTGAGGCTGCTGGTATGTAATACTATAAGCTAAAAGGAGACTCTCTCGTCAGAGA
>JBHAFO010000116.1:0-12113 GCA_041856145.1 Alloprevotella sp. | reverse complement strand
GCTGGGTATCTACGTCGGGATCGGATAAGCGCTGAAAGCATCTAAGTGCGAAGCCGGCCTCAAGATTAGATTTCCTCATAAGGGTCGTTGTAGACGACAACGTTGATAGGGTGCAGGTGTATAGTCAGTAATGGCACAGCCGAGCACTACTAATTGCCCGAAACTTCCGCCGTTTATTAGGCGGGTTTACTAAGAGCTGGATTTTGCTAAGATTTGGTAGTAGTTCTTATGGTTGTACAAGATGTCACTTATACGGATTGATTTGTTTCAGTTCAGTTCAAATCAATTTTGCGAATTATTTACGGTGGTTATAGCGTTGGGGTTCCACCTCTTCCCATTCCGAACAGAGAAGTTAAGCCCAATTGCGCCGATGGTACTGCATAACTGCGGGAGAGTAGGTAGCCGCCATTTTAAGAGGAGAGCCTGATTACAGAAATGTAGTCAGGCTCTTTTTGTGTAGGGATATTACTCCTTTTGCAGGGTGGTATCAAAGCTAAGAAGGTAAGTGAAGAGAGCCTGTATAAGCGAAAAGGGCTTGTATCTGAGGTAAGGGTTGTAGACTGTTTGCTCCAAGATTTTACTATAGTCGCATGAAAAATATTCTTCTTGCGCAGAAAATTTTGTCTGGAGGGCTTAGGCTTTCGGCTGAATGTGCGGAGAAACTTTAGTTTTCACTGATAATTATATAGAAACCACTGGAAGCTATATGATTTCTGTCAGGAATTATATAGAAATCAGTGGGAACTAAAGTTTTCTTGCACCTACAGACAAATTTTCTTATGGCATAGAGAAGTTTTTCTGCGCCACAAGACAAGCTTCTATGTGCTTGTAGGAAAAAATGTAGAATGCGGAGGGAAGAAGTGGGTGTATCAAAGACGGATTGGTAGGTGTAAGAATGTAAGTCTATTGTGTATATGAGCCATCTCTTCACGCTTCGAGTTGATAGAGGGGAATAGGTTTTCCGCGCAGTATGAATGCTTACGAAATTCATACTGCGCGGAAAAATTATTAGTGAGCGATGGTGCTATTTCTTCAACGGCTTGCGGAAGGTACAGCCTTCTTTCCAGCGAGAACAACCTAATGCCGTTTTGCCACGGAGGAGCTTACCTTCGCCACATTCGGGGCAAGGACTGCCTTCACGTAAACGCCTCTGCTTAGGCTTTTCGCTTGATGTGGGGGAAAGAGAGGTGGCGGAGGGGGAAGTATCCCTTGAGGTGGAATCTTTTCCTGAGGATGAGGAGGACTTTCCCGAGGTGGAACTACGTTTGGTTGAAGAAGATTTGCTTGAGGAGGGTTCTACAATAGCGTTGGCTATACGGCGGTTACTGTTGTCGGAAAGGACTTGCAGAACGATGTCCGTGACCATTTGTTTGAGTTCCTCGATAAAGGCGGTGGCATCGTACTCGTGGCGTTCAATCTCACGCAGTTTCTTTTCCCAAAGTCCTGTCAGCTCGGCACTTTTGAGCAAATCCTCTTGAATGAGCGAGATGAGTTCCACGCCCGTAGGGGTGGCAAAGAGGGCTTTGCGTTGCTTCTGAATATACTGCCGTTTGAAGAGCGTTTCGATGATGGCAGCTCGGGTGGAGGGACGACCAATACCATTTTCTTTGAGGGCTTCTCGCAGTTCTTCGCTCTCCACATTACGCCCCGCTGTTTCCATCGCACGGAGCAGGGTTGCCTCAGTGTAAGGCTTGGGCGGTTGTGTTGTCTTTTCTGCCAAGTCGGGCGTGTGACTCCCCGACTCCCCTTGTACAAAATCGGGGAGAGTACGTTCCTCTTCGTTGCGTTCCTCCTCAGCATTAGCAGGCTCTTTGGCAAAAACATCTCGCCAGCCAGCTTGCAAAATCACTTTTCCCGTAGCTTTGAAAGGCACATCGGCTGCTTCGCCAAGCACGGTAGTTGTGGCAAAAAGGCAGTCGGGGTAGAACACGGCGATGAAACGGCGTGCCACAAGGTCGAACACCTTGCGCTCGTCCTCAAGTAGCGCATTGGGACTCTGCCCTGTGGGAATAATGGCGTGGTGGTCGGTCACTTTAGAAGAGTCGAAAACCTTTTTACTCTTGCGCAAAGCACTTCCTCGTAAGGGTGTTAAGAGGTCGGCATACTGTGAAGAAATACCATTGAGAATACCCTTACACTTACCATATATATCGTCGCTCAAATAAGTCGTATCCACACGTGGGTAAGTCGTCACCTTCTTCTCGTACAAGGCTTGTATCAACTGCAAGGTGCGGTCGGCAGAGTAGCCAAACTTCTTGTTGCACTCCACTTGTAGGGAGGTCAAATCGAATAGTCGAGGGGGGGCTTCGCTTCCCTTCTTCTTTTGGACAGCCGTTACCGTGAAGGGCATTTCCTTGATGCGCTCCATCGCCTCCCGTCCCTCGGCTTCTGTGGCAAAACCACGGCGCAGAGGTTTTTCGTTCTTTGTCTTCGCTTGCTCCTCGGGGTTCTCGTCCTCGTTAGGGTCTGCCATCACGGCAGTGAATGTTGTGTCCCGATAAAGTGTAGTGAGCACCCAATAAGGCTCGGGCTTGAAGTTCTCAATCTCTTGTTGCCGTGCCACAATCAGTGCCAAAGTGGGCGTTTGCACACGGCCTATCGACAAAGGCGGTTGCCCATACTGCGAGGGGCGATATTTCAAGGTGTAAAGCCGTGTCGCATTCATGCCCAAGAGCCAATCGCCTACTGCCCGACAAAGTCCAGCTTGATAAAGCGAATCGTAATCCGATTGCGGTTTGAGCGAGTTGAAGCCCTCACGAATTGCCTCCTCGGTGAGGGAAGAAATCCAGAGGCGATCTACAGGACATTTCGTCCCTGCCTTTTGCATCACCCAGCGTTGAATCAATTCGCCCTCTTGTCCGGCGTCGCCACAATTCACGATGCGCTCCGCTTGGGAGATAAGGGAAGCAATGACGTTGAACTGTCGTTCCACGCCTTGGTCGTGCTTCAGTCGGATGCCGAAGCGTGGCGGAATCATGGGGAGTTGTCCCAGCGTCCACCGCTTCCATGCCTCCGTATAGTCTTCGGGGGCTTTCAGCTCGCAGAGATGACCAAAGACCCAAGTCACACAGTAGCCATTCCCCTCGAGATAGCCTTGGCGTTGCGTCGTTGCCCCGAGAATGTGGGCGATGTCACGTGCCACGCTGGGCTTTTCGGCGATGCAAAGAATCATAATGTTGGGTCGATGTTAGATGAAATGCTATGGAGTGGCGAGAGTTGCCACGTTGTGGGATTGAGCTGTAAGCCGTCTTGGGCAAAGTAGTGTTGCAATTCGCCCGCTTGGTAAAGCTCAGCAGGTGCACCAGCGATTAGGCTTCCTCCTCGTAAGAGCCATAAGTGATCTGCTTTTGCCAATGAGAGTTCGATTTCGTGGCTCGAGAAAAGAATTGTTTTCCTCTCCTCGTGTGCCAAACGGTGCAGGAGCTCGAGGATGTCCATCTTTGCCCGATAGTCGAGAAAGGAGGTCGGCTCATCGAGGAGTATGAGTGGCGTTTCTTGTGCCAAAGCCTTGGCTATCATTGTGCGCTGTCGCTCGCCATCGCTCAGTGATGTGAGCGAACGATGTGCCAAATGTGTTACGCCCGTCTGTGCCATACTGCGTTCTACGATACCTTTGTCCGCCTCGGACAAGCGACCGAACAAGGAGGTGTAAGGCGTCCGTCCCATTGCTACGGCATCGAAAACAGTCAGATGCTCCACGTCGATCCGCTCCGTGAGTACCACGCTTAACAACTTAGCTCGCTCACTGAGCGACAAACTATGCGCCACCTTTCCATTCCAAAGAATTGTTCCAGCTAAAGGCGCAGACAGAGCAGCCGCACAGCGCAGGAGTGTACTTTTCCCAGCCCCATTACGCCCGATGAGTGCCGTCAGCTGGCTTGCTGGCAATGCAGCCTGCAAGTTCTCCGATAGCACCTTGCGACCGTAGCCGATGGACACTTTGTCCAGAGATAGGGGAAAGGTGGGGATAGTCATTATATATAATGTGTATTGCTCGTTTTGTTATGCAGAAGAATGTAGGGATTTCCCTCTTTCGTTATCCAAGACAAGTCAGTCTTTATCGCGGACGCTCAGAGCGAGCGTTCTTACTTCGTGAACTGTTTACTGCGCCAATCATAATAGGCTCGAGATGTAACCTTGCACCAGCCCAGTTGGTTCAAGGTTCAGCCTTGCCAGGCTTTGAGCATTCTTGTTTTGCCAAAAGCATCGGTGCGTAGGGTGGTGGTGTAGCCGTGTTCAGCAAAGAGCGATGCCGTTTCTGTGGGGAGAAATTCGTTGATTTCGCAATAAATAACGTCTGCACCCAAGCGTGCCAAGGCACGGTAGAAGCGTAACGCATCGTCGTTGGGTACGAAGAGTGCCAAATGTGGCTCATAATCCAGCACCCGCTCTGCCATATCCTCCGCCTCCAAATGCCGCACATAGGGCGGATTGCTCACCACCACATCTACGCTCGAGAGCAAGCCCTCGCTCGCCAAGAGGTCTTGGTGGCGGAAAGCGACAGACGCCTGCAATTGCTCCGCATTTCTTTGTGCTACGGCAAGAGCATCGGGCGAAATGTCCCAAGCCTCCACTTGCGCATTAGTCAAGCCCAAAGCCAACGACACTGCCAAGCACCCCGAACCTGTGCCAGCGTCAATCAGTCTGCCACGGTGGTTCACTTGCTCCGCTATCACCCACTGTGCCAACTCCTCCGTCTCGGGACGAGGAATGAGTACGCTGGGCGAGACCTCAAACCATCTGCCGAGGAATTGCGCTCGTCCTATTATATATTGTATCGGCTCGCCTTTTTCAAGGCGTTGCAGGTAAGCCTCCAAACGCACCGCTTCTTCTTCGGAGAAATGCTTAACTTTGTCCGTATAAATATCCATGGGAGTGATACCGAAGCCCTCTTCTAAAAGTAACAGGGCTATGGCACGTGCTTCCGTCGCATCGCTCATTTTGGCGATGCGTTCCCGAACATAGCGAAAAAGAGCAGTCATTTGGGAAGGTAACATACTACAAAATTACAATTTTCTGTATAGATATGAAGACTTTGGAGCTTGAGGAGTTAAGAACCACGGACGAACGATATATGGCACGGTGCATAGAGTTGGCAAAGAAAGGGCAATATGGAGCACCGCCCAATCCTATGGTTGGCGCAGTGATTGTGCACGAAGGACGCATTCTTGGCGAGGGCTATCATGTGCGCTGTGGCGAGGCACATGCCGAGGTCAATGCTATGAATGCCGTGCGTGCGGAAGATCGCCACCTGATTCGCGAAAGTATCATTTATGTCAGCCTTGAACCCTGCGCCCATCAAGGTCGCACGCCCGCTTGTGCTTCGATGTTGGTGCGTGAGCGGGTGCGCCGTGTGGTCGTTGGCTGTGTCGATAGCTTCGCCAAGGTGGCAGGGCGTGGCATTTCGATGCTCCGTGAAGCAGGCATCGAGGTTACTGTGGGCGTTTTGGAGCAGGAATGTCGCTATCTCAACCGCCAATTCTTCACATTTCACGCCAAGCAACGCCCCTTTGTTACGCTGAAATGGGCGTGCTCTGCCGATGGCTTTATCGACAGAGAGCGCACAGCCGATGAAGCGCCCACGCAGTTCTCCACCCCCGAAACCCTCCTCCGTGTGCACCGCCTGCGCACCTTGCACGATGCCATTCTTGTGGGGCGTAACACCTTCGAGAAGGACGCTCCCACGCTCACCGCACGCCATTGGCCAGGTCCGCACCCCCTGCGCCTGCTTTTGGGGCATCGCTCAACTGTTCCCGATGGCTTTGAGCAGTATGGAAGTATTGAGGAAGTTCTGCAAACGCTTTATGAACGCGGACTCCAACGCCTTTTGGTCGAAGGCGGAACGCAGGTTTTAACAGCTTTCATCGAGCAAGAACTTTGGGACGAGGCGCACGAAGAGGTTTCTCCTATTCTTCTTCACACAGGTGTGCCCAAACCCGAACTGCACAGGGCTGTGCTGACGGGCGAGGAACAGAGTTTCGGAAATATCATTCGCAGTTATCGTCGTGCAGAGTACCCTTATTCTTTGTCCAAATAGGACTCTGTTACTTGAATGAATAGGCTTGAACATGATATGACGAGTGAGGAAATTCTGAAAGCGAATAACTTGAACTTGAATATCCTAAGCAAATATTTTCCTAAGAGTTTGATGGATTAGATCATACTTCATACCTCTGCCCGCGGAAATCCAAAGAGAAGCGTTAGCTAATCCTTACCATCAACGGATTATCTGTTTCCAATTGGTGTGAGCAGGAATGACAACAACTCCCTCACCGCAACGGCTCACAACCCCCGTAATCGCTTTTCCCTCCCATCGACTAAGAAGAAAAGTGCGAGAGAACGCTCTGTTCTCTATGCAAAGTATTACCTTTATAGGTGAAATATTGGAAATGCTTTGGTTATGCAAAGCAAAGAACTTTCTATTACTTCGCTCTTCCCTGAACTTAAAATAAATGATTCCTATGATATTACGAACAACGTTTCTGGTAACCCTCTTTTTCGGGCTACTCACAGCTTTTGCACAAACGGCAAAACCCTTTACTATTCCTGAGTTACGAACTTGGCAGGCAAAGGAGGGACAATTCGTTCCCTCATCAAATCCTCGCACCATTTACATTGAAGGTGGTGCAGAGGCGAAGCGTGTTGCACAGGCTTTTATTCAGGACTATAAGATGCTCTTGGGCAAGGACATCAACTTCCAGATATTGAAGAAGAAGCCTCAAAGCGGTGCTTTTATCCTTTCGCTGAATAAAGACAAAAGCCTTTCCAAAGAGAGTTATCGTCTCAATGTCGGTGAGAATGCAGAAGTGTCTGCCACAACTCCTGAAGCTCTCTACTGGGGAACACGCACTCTGCTTCAACTCTCAGAGCAAGCACAAGCTAAGAACTATGCACTGCCACGGGGCACAACGATGGACAGCCCTCTCTATGCTGTTCGTGGCTTACTCATCGACTGTGGGCGTAAGTTCTTCCCCATGAGCTATCTCCGCGACCTCGTCAAAGTGATGGCATACTATAAGATGAACACCCTTCAAGTGCATCTCAACGACAATGGGTTTAAGCAGTTTTTCGGCAATGATTGGAACAAGACGCAGTCGGCTTTCCGTCTTGAGAGTGAACGCTTCCCTGGCTTAACGGCAAAAGAGGGGCATTACACAAAGGCTGAGTTCAGAGGCTTCCAACTCTATGCCGACAGCCTTGGCGTAGAGATTATCCCCGAAATAGATGTCCCTGCCCATTCCTTAGCCTTCGTACATTATCGCCCCTCCCTCGGCAGTGCGGAATATGGCGCGGATCACTTGGACATCATGAAGCCTGAAGTGTACACCTTCCTTGATAGCCTCTTTGCCGAGTATCTTGAAGGCAAAAAGCCCGTCTTCGTTGGCAAACGTGTAGGCATTGGCACAGACGAATATAGCAATGCTCGCCAAGAAGTGGTCGAAAAGTTCCGCTACTTCACAGATCGCTACATCCGCTATATGCACAAGTTTGGCAAGACAGCCGTTGTTTGGGGATCGCTAAAGCATGCCAAGGGCACAACACCTGTGACCACCGAAAACGTTTGGATGTCGCAGTGGTCGCGAGATTTCTCAGATCCTATCGCGATGAAGAAAGCGGGCTATCCGCTCATAAGTATTCCAGATGGCTACACTTACATTGTGCCAGGAGCGGGGTATTATTATGATTATCTCCCCGAAGAGTATCTCTACAAGAACTTCACGCCAGCCACAATGGATCAGACATTGGAAGACGGCGATCCTGCCATTTTAGGCGGAATGTTTGCTGTATGGAACGACCACCCAGGCAATGGTATCACCGTGAAAGATGTACACCACCGCCTCTTCCCAGCTCTACAGACGCTCTCCACAAAATTTTGGAATGGTAAAAACGTAACTTTCTCGTATGCCCAATTCGATAGTCTTAGAAAGCCTCTGAAAGAAGCTCCTGGCATCAATGTGCGAGGCTACAAGTATCACCCTAAGGGGCAATCTCTCACACTCTACACGAACGATGCTCCACAACCTAACAGCAAGACCAATGTGGAGGAGATAGGTTACAATTACCGCGTCGAATTCGCCATAGAGTCCCAGCAAGAGGAGCGTGGCACAATTCTGAGCCACTCCAAGCATGCCACCTTCTATCTTTCAGATCCGAAGACAGGATCATTGAGTTTTGAACGTGAAAATTACATCGCTCGCTTTCGTTACATTTTGCCTAAGGATAAGATGGTGAAAATAGCCATCGAGGGAGACAACAAAGAAGTACGCCTCTTCGAGAATGATCGCTTGGTTGAGCGGCTCGGCATTCAAGCCATCTACTCTGCCAATCCCAGCGACAAAGTAGACCCATTTGTCGAGTCCCAACCCTACACTTTGGAAATGTACAACCACAGGGGGCGCATGTATCTCCATCGCACCTTGGTGTTCCCACTTTCCCAATTTGGTAATTTCAAAAGTAAGATTACCAAATTCAGTGCTTCCTACTTGAAGCATTAGTCATGTAGATCTTTTCGTGTCTTCTCACTAATACGAGAGGGCATAGCTTCTTGTATTTTCAAGACAGCCTTGTAATCTCTATTCAGACGCTCAATCCAGTTGGTGGTGCATATCATTCTTTGCATTGATACTTTGCCATGGGGAAAGACTCTGCTACCATTTTGCCTGCAAGCGTAGAAAAACTTAGCTGGAGGCGCAAGGAAACTTTAGTTATCACTGCAAATTATATAATTCCCACTGATAATTATATAATTTGCAGTGATATCTATATAATTATCAGTGATAACTAAAGTTTTTCTCCGCCTCCAGCCGAAAACATCAGCCCTCTAGACAAGAATGTCAGCGCAGGAAGAAAAACTTTTCTCCGCCTGTCGTGAAAATTTGGAGCGATGGGAGCAATGTGTTGAGGGCTTTTCGGTTTCTCTAACTCTTATAAATGCGATTCTCTACAGCATAACAATACCCAATTGTGGGTATTGTATATTTTTGTAAATCTGAGTACTTTTGTACACGCATAGGCGGGTGTGTAGAGAAAGAGGCATGCTCGTTTGTGGGTGAAAGCAGGACTAAACTTTTTAGGCATGGCGCTCTTTAGGAGTGCTGACTTAATACAATATATATGCGTAGTTTCTACAAAATCTCGGTTCTTTTATTCTTCCTTAGTTGGGTAAGTCTTGTGGCTGTGGCGCAGAGCAGTGGCAAGAGCGGGCGGTTCACGATTTCGTTTGTTGTGACTGATGCCGAAACGAAGGAAGGGCTTGTGATGGCAAATTGCTTGGTCAATCCGTTGGGGGCTTCTGCTGTGACGGACGATAAGGGCATGGGGGTGGTGCGCCATGTGCCTGCTGGCAATTTTTATGTCACTGTGGCGTATGTGGGTTACGAGACCTATCGCACGCAGGTGCAGGTGACGAAAGACCTTACCCTGCAAGTTCGACTGACGCCACGCTCATTGAAGTTTGGCGAAGCTGTCGTGACAGCCAAACGCAATGTGGCAGGAACGGCAACGAGTAGCCAGATCGGGCGCACAGCCATTGACCACCTCCAAGCTACGAGCCTTGCCGATGTGATGCAGCTCATTCCTGGGCAACTGATGGGGAATATTGACCCAACGCAGCAGAGCAATCTCCAGCTCCGCACGTTGAGCAACAACAAGACGGCAGCTGTTGGCGCAAGTATTGTGGTCGATGGTGTGCCGATGTCCAATAATGGAGCGATGACACAGGGCGGTTTCTCTGCTTCGTCATTTGCGGGTACAGATTTGCGACAGATCAGTGCAGACGATATTGAAAGCGTGGAAGTGGTGCGTGGCATTCCTTCTGCCGAATATGGCGACCTCACTTCTGGGCTTGTCGTGGTCAATTCTCGCACGGGCGTAACGCCTTGGAACGTGCGGAGTAAGATCACGCCTGCCATCTTGAACACTTCGGTGAGTAAGGGTTTTCGCTGGAACAATTTGGGCGTTTGGAATGTGAATTTTGACTATGCCAAGGCTTGGGGCGACCCACGTCAAAAGACCCGTTCCTTCGATCGCTACACTTTCTCCCTCGGCTGGGGAAAGGATATTAACCGCCGTTGGCACACCGAAACACGTCTGCGCTTGATGAGTGCCAAGGACTGGTCGGGCAGTGACCCCGATGCACAGGACGATGGCACGTTCCAAAAATCGACATCTCGCATGTTTAGTCTTTCGCACAACGGTCGCATCAGTGTGAACCGCCTTTTGGCACGCACCGTGAACTATACCCTCGGACTTTCGCTCTCGCCATCTGATGCACAAACAACCACCTATGTTGGCGTTGCATCAGGGCTTTTGCCCATTCTCACAGCACGGGAGACGGGCTATTATGCTGTGCCTTGGAAAACAAGTTCCTATCTCGCTTCGGGAAAGACCGAGAACCGCCCTGGCAATCTCTTCGCCAAGATTGACGATGCGTTCTTCTTCCGTTCAGGGCGTGTGCATCAAGCCTTCAAGATTGGCGCAGAGTATAAACTCGATTGGAACTCTGGGCAAGGCTATTATAATGTGAACGATTCCTTGCCCCTGCGTCCCAATAGCAATGGTCGCCCTCGTGCTTTCAGCGACATACCAGCTTTGCACCAACTTTCAGCCTTCGTGGAAGACCGTTTGACTTGGAACATTGACCGTCTGCGCACGCTTCGACTACAAGCTGGCTTGCGCTTCAGCTCGCAACAGCCTTTTAGCGATTTGGCAACCGTGGCTATTTCGCCACGTATCAATGCGGCGCTGAGTCTGAACAAAGCCATCGATCTCCGTGCAGGCTTCGGCTTGAGCTGTAAGACGCCTGGTCTCGACTTTCTCTACCCCGACAAGCATTACAACGACCACGTGTCTGTGAACTATATGCCACAGAACGACCCTGTGGCGCAACTCTTGGTTTACTATACCGATGTCTATAATGTACAACGCTCCTTGGGGTTGAAGAATGCCACAACGACGAAGTTTGAAGTGGGCATCGATGTGAATTTATCCCACGACCGCAAGTTCAGCATCTTGGCTTATCACGACCGCACGCCCAACGGCTTTGCATCTTTCACAGACTATCGCACCTATACGGTGAACAGTTATAACGCCACGCAGGGCTTGACCATCAACGCAGGTCTGCCCACGGTGGTCGATTATGCCAACCCTGCCTATTCGACGCTCTACTTTGGCACGACAGGGCGCATCGGGAATACAAACACGCTCATCAATCGCGGTATAGAGTTCGACTTCGATCTCGGAACGATTCGTGCCTTGCGCACGCAGTTCTTCTTCTCGGGTGCTTACTCCGAGTCGAAAAGTTATTCCACGGATATGGCAACTTCTACGCCCGTTGGACTCTCCACGACTTATACCTCTATGAACACCACGCCTATCAAGATGGTGTATCCCTCAGCCATCGACTATAGCCGTTACCGCCGTTTCCTCAACACGCTGCGTGTGGTGACGAGCATTCCAGCCCTCCGCATGGTGGCTTCGTTTACGGGACAGGTGATTTGGCACGACTATAGTCTTTCTTACACGGGTGCGAAAACGCCCATCGGTTGGATTGACAATGCCTTGCAATATCACAGCCTCTCTGCCGACCAGCTCTCGGGTTTCATCGGTGCTGACGGACAATACTATGCCACTGCTCCTTCGGGCATTGAGAGCATCAGTGTGGCTAACCAAGTGCTGAAAGCAGGTACGAACATTCCTGCCAAAGCACCCATCACTTGGAACATGTCGTTCCGCCTGACCAAAGAATTTGGCAACTTCGCAGGCCTCTCGCTCTATGTGAACAATAGCCTTTTCTACGAGCCATTCCTGACCTCGTCCAACTCGCAAACGCTCACACAGCGTAACACGGGCAATTTCAGCTTTGGCGCAGAACTCTTTATCAAACTCTAAACAGACTGACAACCTATGAAATATCGTCCTCTTATCCTTGGACTTGCCTCGCTGGTACTGCTCACTGCTTGCGTAGACTATGATGACGCCACAACAGGCGTAGACTTACACGTGAAAGTGTCTGCTCCTGCCAATTTTCGTGCTGGGGTAGATTTGAGTGGCAACGTTATCACGCTCACGCAGGGTAGTCGCTCTTACTCAGCGACGACCAACACCGAAGGCGT
>JBHAFO010000115.1:0-6021 GCA_041856145.1 Alloprevotella sp. | reverse complement strand
TCTTCTCGGCGCGCAGCGCCTTGTTGCGATTGGCACGCGGAGCAGGGGTGGCAATCCGTGAGGGTGGCACGAAAGGTGAAGTCTTAAAGACGGATGACGACTTTAAGACTTTGAAACAACTGCCCTTGCATTTCGCTCTTGGAAGTATTATCTTTGCAGTAAGCAAAAAGGGGAGATGGCACTCGACGACCATCTCTCCTCTCTTTTTATCCTCCAACTGCGCCTCCAAGTGGCGCAACTCGGAAAAACGTCCTCCGCTCCCCGCATTTTCTTTCTATGCCTCCCGATATTTTTCCAAGCCTTCGCGGAAAAACTCCAAGCCCTCGCGGATTTGCAACAGCCGTAGGAGGTTTTTAATTTCTATGCCTACTGTTAATCTTTCCATAAGAGTTATAAATCTGCTCCCCTTTAGGCGTTTTTCAGAGGTGCTACAACTCTGCGTCTTTATTGAGCAGGGCAGTAGAGAAAGGGGGCGTCTGCCAGCAAAATGCCTTTGCATTTTTAGAGGGAGGTTGCAATCTTTTCGTCCAAGCAGGTGGGAGAAGCTAAGCCGAGGGACGCTATTAAGTTGTGCCGTGGCAATAAAGTTCTGCCGAAGACAAAACTTTTCGATCAGGTTGAAGTGGCGGAATAAGTTGAGGGGTGGAACAATGCGTAGCGTAGAAAAGAAGTGTAGAGAGGTATGCAGATATCCTCTCTCCTACCCCGTTCCTCCCTTGTTACCATAGTCGTCTGCGGGCATCAATCATAGCCAGACAATGCACCGCATTTTACAGAAAAACGACCGTCTGACCTACTTCTGCGCACAGCCCCATTCCTCTAAAGGCGTGCGGGACATTCAGCTTTCTCGGTCAAAAACAGGGTCCATCATCACCAGCGAACACTCTGCCCAGCGTCCCACACTTCTTTGTTCCGCTCCAGTGTCAGCAAGGAGACTGGACATCTTTTCTTCAGCTTTAGACATACAAAATACGCCCCTTGCCACCGCTTGAGGAGTGGTAAGGGGCGTATATAGTAGGTGTGGAAAAATGAGCTTACTTGCTCTCTGGCGCCTTGTCCAGCAGTTCCATAAATTGGTCGAGCTTAGGCGTGATGATGATTTGCGTGCGACGGTTGCGCTGACGACCGAGTTCGGTGTCGTTGGTAGCGATTGGGTTGTACTCGCCACGTCCTGCGGCTGTCATGCGCTTAGCATCAACACCATACTTGGTTTGGAGGAATTGCACCACGCTGGAAGCACGCAAAGCAGAGAGGTCCCAGTTGTTACGAATGTTGGTGCGTGTGATGGGTACATTGTCTGTGTTACCCTCTACAAGCACATCGTAGTCCTTATAGTCCTTGATGATTTTTGCGATCTTGCTCAGCGTCTGGGCAGCGCGGTCGTTCACCTCGTAGCTACCGCTCTTGTAGAGCATATTGTCAGCCAATGAGATGTAAACAACGCCCTTCAACACTTGCACGTCCACCTCCTTGAGTTCGTCTGTGGAGAGTGAGCGGGTGAGGTTGTTGGTCAGAACGAGATTGAGCGAGTCGCTCTTGCTCTTCAACGCCGTGAGGTGGCGGATATATTGGTTGGACTCGTTGATTTGGTCTACGAGCTTAGAGATATTCACAGTGCTTTGACTGCCTGCAGTGAGACTCTTGTCGAGCGATTGTTGCAAGGCAGCAGCGATGCGCTTCTGCTGTTCGAGTTGTTCCCCAAGCGAGTGTACACGATTCTCGGCAGCTGTGAGGAGCTGACGTGCTTCATTGTATTGTGCAAGGAGGTTGCGATTTTCAGCTTGCGCAGTAGCCAAAGATGTTTGTGCCGCCACGAGTTCTTTTTTGCTGGCACAGCTCACAGTCAGGAGGCTTGCCAAAACCAAGGCGGGAAATACGATTTTCTTTTTCATATTAAATGCTATTGTTAAATACGACGTTCAGAATTTGCGGTATGCCTTGGAGCGTTCCCGCCTTCTGCTGAAGAAATATCTACAGCCGTAAAGTTACGGCTTTTTGATTGACACGACAAATTTTTCCTCTCAAATATATGCCATTTTCATATCTCTTAGGAAAATCAGCATCCTATCTCTTGATTTTCACGACCTTTTTAAGAATCAAGAGGAGGAATGCGTCAGAATTTACGTGTTGCCTCCCATTGTTCGTGCGCCTCCAAGATCAGTTGCCGACACTCTTCGGGGGCGAATCCTCGGGCTTCGGCATAGGCTGTGGCTACTTGTTCAAAGAAATCTGTTGTGCCTGTGAGGCGGGCAAAGTTGCGGCAGCCTTCTTTCTGTCCTATGTGGCGTTTCGTTTTGATGCGGTTGGTCTCGGCAAGGGCAAAGTGCCAATGTCCGTCTTTGGTATCGAAGAGAATATTCTTGGAGGCGAAGTTGGTGTGCACCACGCCCTTGTTGTGTAGGCGTGCTACGAAGCGTGCAAAGGCAACGATGCCTTCTGGCTTTTCTTCCTCGTGCACATCGACGAAATCCTCCATCGTAAAGCGCAAATCCATCTTGAGGCTCACAAAATAGCGGCGGTGGCTGAATAACCCAGTGCGGATGCTGACATACGCCACAGGCTCGGGGCTTTCAAATCCACGCTCACGCAAGCGCAGAGGACCGATGTATGCCTTCTCTGCCTGCGAGCGTCGCCACGGACGAAGTTTGTGTTTCACCTTTGTCTTGCCATAACGTTTGACCCAAAGGGTGAGACCATCGACAGTGAGCGTGCGCATTTCGTTGCGACTCACACCACGATAAAGCGGTTTGCCTTCGTCTTCAAAATGCGCTTCAAGCTCCAAAAGATAGTTGCGCAAGTGGGCAAATTTAGGGTTGATAAGCAGTTGCATAGGGCTATTGTTATGAGAGGAACAGGTTTGGGGAAGGATTTTATCGGCGGTGTCGGCGAGGACTGAACCAGGTGACGATGCGTGGCTTCTCCTCTGGATAAGCGATGCGGGTGTGGTAGATCACCTTTAGACTCTCGGTGAGCACCTTCTTCGCCGTGGTGATGTCTTGGAAGGTGATAGGGGCATCGTTGAAGAGTCCCTTATCTCTCTGTCCATCCACGATGCGATCGACAAGGCTGGCAATGTTGTCATGACTATAGTCGGTCAAACTGCGGGAGGCAGCTTCCACGGAATCGCACATCATCAGAATGGCTTGCTCGCGTGTCCAAGGATTTGGCCCCGGGTAGTCGAAGGTGCCAGCGGGTGGTTCTTCCTGGTTGTGGGCGTTCTTCCATTCAATATAGAAATAGCCCGTCTTGGAACAGCCGTGATGGGTGGGGATAAAATCGATAATGACTTGCGGCAGGTGCATCGCCTTAGCCATTTCAATGCCACGGGTCACGTGACGAATGATGATGCGTGCACTTTCCTCTGGGGTCAGTTTGTCGTGCGGATTTGCGCCTTGCTGATTCTCTGTGAAATAGCTCGGCTCTTCCGTCTTGCCGATGTCGTGGTAAAAAGCGGCAGTACGCACGAGTTGGGCATCAGCCCCAATGGCATCAGCCACCTCGGCTGCCAAATTTCCCACTTGGAGAGAATGGTTGAAAGTGCCTTGCGCCACCTTGGTCATATTACGCAAGGTCTTATTGTTGATGTTGGAAAGTTCAATAAGGGTGACGCTGGAAGTGAGTCCGAACAGGCGTTCTACCAAATAGAAGAGGGGATAAGACAAGAGCAAGAGGACACCGCTCACCGTCAGGCTGAAATAGCGACCGCGATCCATCGATTCTAAGAAATTGGCAAAGTCGGAGGCATTGGAAAGTTCTTGGACAGCAGAGAATATCACTGCCATGACCAACACGATGACTGCCACCTTGAAAAGCTGTGCCCGCTCCGTAATTTCCTTAACGGCATAGACTGCCGCAGTTGTGGCTGCCAACTGCAACAACAGGAAGCCATAGGGGTCGCTCACACTTAGGGAGGAAAGTAGGGCAGATGTTATGCCCACTTGCACCGCCGTGCGGGAGTCGTAAAAAATGCGAGCGAAGATAGCTACCATTGGATAGGGTAGCATGTAGATGTTGAGTAGCTTATGCTCAATCATCAAATAGGTCAAAAGGGGAAAGATCCCTATCAGACAGAGATAAAGGAAGCCTCGATTGAGGGACGAGAAGTAGTCGAGGCGATAATTGTATAGGTAGACGAAGCTACTGCACATGAAGAAAAGGATCAGCAAGGCTTTGCCAATGATGGGTTCCCACGTATGACTGCTGAAGGCGGAAAGCCTGTCAAGCTCCTCATAGTACGAGTCGATGGCTGCCTTGCGCTGATTGGTCACAATTTCACCGCGGTCAATGATACGTTGTCCCGTGAGCACAGCACCGCCCGTGCGGGAGATGGTGGTCCTTAACTCCTCTAACGCCTCTTTTGTCTTCGCTGTGTCGAGTACCAAGTTGGGAGCAAGATAAAGCGAGAGGTCTATGGTTTTCAACACTTCGCGGGAGTAGCGCTCATTATCATCGCTCATCACATTTTGATATGCCGAGCGAGGCGTAGACAGCTCGTCCTTTTTGCGCATCGTGGCTACGTTGCCAGAAACAACACTGATGTTGCTCCATTTTTCTTTCCCTACATACTGCAAATCTTGGTCGCTCACAATGCCACTTTCATAGACCTTGGAGAGAAGAGAGACTAAGTGGGTGTGGTAACTGGCGGGGATGTTGGGGAATTTGCCTGCAACAAAGTCGCTTTCAAACTGGGCGATATGATGTTTTCCCACGCTGTCGTGGCGCAAAAAATAGGGTGTGAAAGTTGCCAGCGCACTGTCTTCCTTGGCTTTCACCTCTGCTTCTGAAAGAATGATGGGAAAGTCGAAAGGCGCGATCAACTGCTCGTAATGCCAAGGTCTGCCCACCTCGTAACTGTAAGAGATGCTGGTCTTGGAGGGCAGGCATAATGTCAGAACTACGAAGGAGAGGAGGAAGGAAAGCGCAAGGTATATTTTTTGCTTCGTCCGTAGAGGATGATGTTGTTGGGTGGAAAAGTTCATATCGGCAGACTTGCTGTTGATTCCTCAGCCCATTACTTGGCGAGTTCCAAGGCTCGCTTGAAAGAGTCGTTGCGCTGATTCACAAATTGGTAATACTCCGAACGGTCAAAGAGGTCGTAGATGATGAGTGATTTGATAGTGAATTGCAAATCGGGCAAGGTGGCTTGCAACTCTGCCTCATCCTTGTACTCAATCTTTTTCGCCTTCGCCTCGGTCAGAATGGCTTGTATCAACGAACTGGGCACAGTATAATTCTTCTCGAAATCAGTATAGGATTTCATCTTCGAACGCAACTCCTTTCGATTGTTGTCGATGTAGCGGAGCACGTGGTCGTTGATAATATTATTACGACGAATGGCTGTGTAAAATTTCGTGTAAGTTGTTGTGTCTAAAGGCACAAAGACATCGGGCATGATGCCTCCGCCGCCATAGACCGTGCGCCCCTTGCGGAGGGTTTTATAGACGAGGGTGCTGTCGAGATGCACACTGTCGATACTTGTCAGTTCGCCGTGTTTATAGCGGCTCTCCACATCGCGGGCGTACTCCTCTTTCTTCCCTTTCTCATAGGGCTTCTGGATACAACGCCCTGAAGGGGTGTAATAATGTGAGGTGGTGATGCGAATCATAGAACCGTCGGGCAATTCGATAGGACGCTGTACGAGTCCTTTACCAAAGGTGCGGCGGCCAACGATGGTGGCTCGGTCGTGGTCCTGCAAAGCCCCCGAAACAATCTCGGCAGCGGAGGCAGAGTATTCATCGACCAAGACGATGAGTTTCCCATTCGTGAAAAGTCCATTTCCCTCAGCCTTGTACACTTGTCGAGGGGCTGTACGACCCTCAGTGTAGACGATTAAATCGCCAGATTGCAGGAACTCGTTGGCGACCTCAAAGGCGGCGCCGAGATAACCTCCGCCATTCATGCCGAGATCGAGAATGAGTGTTTGCATGCCCTGCGCCTTGAGCTTGGTGATGGCTTCATGCACTTCTTTCCCGCTCTGTGCACCGAAACTTTCCAGGCGGATGTAGCCCACTGTGGGAGTAG
>JBHAFO010000114.1:0-4239 GCA_041856145.1 Alloprevotella sp. | reverse complement strand
GTAGGCATTTGACTTCTCCCGCCTCGCACAAGTCCAGCAAAGGGAAACAGAAAACTTACGACTCTATGCTATAGCAAGAAAAGGGGCGCAAAATGGCAGTCTGCCTATAGTTTTTCTACCGCTTGTTCGCACCGAATTTGGCAAAGAGACGAGGGGTATTCAATACGACAGCTCGCAGCGATGACGAAATTTTGCCTTAAACGATATGCCAAGCATCTGTAGAGTTTATAGTCCAACTCTTCAAGCTATCAGGGGTAAGGGTTGAACAAAAGCAAATGTTCCTCGCGTACGCTCAAACCGGGCGTCTCAGTCTGTTCGTTCCTATACTAAAGACAACAGGAGCAAGGCTCAGCCCTGCAAACCGAGCACCCCAACCTGCCTTCGCATGCGCTATCCACAACTGAGGTAAGAGGAAGCACCTCCCCTCTTTCCGCCTTGCTTTCTTTTAGACTTCGCAACACTTCATTTGCATTTTGCGCCTAAATGTATTATCTTTGCAATAGCACAAAGGGCGAGATGACCAAGCAATGGTCATCTCGCCCTTTTTCGGCTTCGACTTGGAGATTTTTCCTGCGCAAGACGGATTTTTAGTCAGCGCATGGCGGAAATTCTCCGAGCCTTGCTCGCAATTTTCCAAGCCTTTCCGAAAATTCGAGAGGCTCTATTTGTTAACTTGCGAGGCGCGAGAAGTTAAACCTTGTATAATTTTTAGTTTTATTTTCCTCCGCATCCTCTTATCCTCATCTATGAGGAGAAAAATTACAAGGTTTGGGGCAAAAAGTAAAAAATAGCTTTTGCGATTCAAAAGCAAATATATATCTTTGCTCGTATGAACACGCCAATAACAACACTCAAGCGCATCTATCGCTTTTACATAGATGGCTTTCGAGGCATGACTTGGGGGCGGACAATGTGGACCATCATCATCATCAAACTTGTGGTGATGTTCGGTGTTTTGAAACTCTTCTTCTTCAAACCAGCCTTGGCTGGACAAACCACAGAACAGAAGCAGGAAACGGTGAGCCGCAACCTCACTCGTCCCGTTTCCCCTTGATGCCTGAGAGGGCTTTCCTCTGCGAAAACCTCTCTCTACTCTCACTGAACGAAATTAAGTACAACAATTATCATTTAACGCTATGGCTTTACTTTCTGTTGAAACAACGGCACTCATCGACTGGTCGAGAGCGCAGTTTGCCCTCACAGCAATGTACCACTGGCTCTTTGTTCCGCTCACATTAGGCTTGAGCGTCATCGTGGCTGTGATGGAAACAATGTATGTGCGCACCAACGACGAATTTTGGAAACGTACCACGAAGTTTTGGATGAAGCTCTTCGGTATCAACTTCGCTATTGGTGTGGCAACAGGTATTATCCTCGAATTCCAATTCGGCACGAACTGGAGCAACTACTCTTGGTTTGTCGGCGACATCTTCGGTGCACCACTCGCCATTGAAGGTATGTTGGCATTCTTTATGGAATCGACCTTTGTCGCAGTGATGTTCTTCGGCTGGGACAAGGTGAGCAAGAAATTCCACTGCGCCTCCTCGTGGCTCACAGCCATTGGTGCTGCCATCTCTGCATGGTGGATTTTGGTGGCAAACAGCTGGATGCAACACCCTGTGGGCATGACCTTCAACCCCGACACAGCACGCAACGAAATGATGGACTTCTTCCACGTGGCATTCCAGCCCTTCGCCGTGTTCAAATTCTTCCACTCCGTGCTCTCAGGCTGGATGACAGGTGCAGCTTTCGTTATCGCCATTGCTTGTTGGTTCTTGCTCCGCAATCGTGAGCGCCGTTTCGCATTGGCAAGCATCCGCGTGGCAGCCATCGTCGGACTGATTGGCACAATCGGTGTGGCAGGATCTGGCGACCAGTCTGCCGTACTCGTAGCGAAATATCAGCCCATGAAGTTGGCAGCAGCCGAAGGCTTGAAAGATGGCGGAAAGGGTGCTCCTTTCTCTGTTGTGCCAGGCGTTGAAATTCCCAAGGTGCTTTCCATCCTTGCCACGCACGACATTGACGGCATGGTGCCAGGTTACAAACAAATCCTTGAGGGCTACACCGACCAGCAAGGCAACACACACCTTCCTGCTACGGAGAAAATTGCCCGTGGTAAGAAAGCCCTCGAAGCCTTCCGCCTTTACCGCGAACTGCGCGACACCGATCCCGCACAAGCAGCCGTTCATCGCAAAGTGCTCGACGAGAACGTGCAATTCTTGGGCTATGGCTATCTCAACGCACCAGAGGATCTCATTCCCAACAGTGCTTTGGTCTATTGGAGTTTCCGTGTGATGGTTTATTCTGGTGGCGCACTCTTACTCGTCTTCGCCCTGATGTGGTGGTTCGAGCGTAAGGGAAAACTTGCCGAGATGCGCCCCTTGCTTCATGTGGGTGTGTGGAGTGTACTCATTGTTTACCTTGCAGGTCAAGCAGGCTGGGTCACTGCCGAAGTGGGACGCCAACCTTGGGCTATTCAAGACCTCTTGCCCGTGAATGCAGCCCTCTCCAGCCTCTCCGTGGAAGCGGTGCAAACGACCTTCTTCCTCTTCGTCGCTCTTTTCACTATAATGCTTATTGCTGAAGTGCGCATCCTTTGCAACGCCATCAAGAAGGGGCCTGCAGGCGACCCCATTGAGGCTTAATCAACCACACGTTTGACCGTTAAACACTATCGTTATGACTTACGAAATGTTGCAACAATACTGGTGGGTGCTCATCTCCGTGTTGGGCGGCCTCCTCGTCTTCCTCTTCTTTGTGCAGGGCGCAAATAGCCTCATCTTCCGTTTGGGACGTGACGAGGCAGAGAAAGAAATGATCATCAACGCCACTGGGCGGAAATGGGAGCTTACCTTTACCACTTTGGTGGTGTTCGGTGGTGCGTTCTTCGCCTCCTTCCCCTTGTTCTATTCGACCAGCTTTGGCGGCGCTTACTGGGTGTGGATGCTTCTGCTCTTCACCTTCGTGCTCCAAGCGGTGAGCTACGAGTTTCAGTCTAAGGCTGGCAACTTTATCGGCAAAAAGACATTCCGCATTTTCCTTGTGGTCAATGGCATTGCTGCGCCTTTCCTTGTCGGAGCTGCCGTAGCAACGTTCTTCACGGGTTCTGAATTTATTGTCGATAAGGGCAATGTGTCACTTGCCGAAGCAGGGGTTATCAGTAGCTGGGCGAATGACTGGCACGGTTTGGACGCCCTCTTCAACATCTGGAACTGGGTGTTAGGCTTCGCGGTGCTCTTCCTCTCTCGTGTGTTGGGTTCTCTGTTCTTGCTCAACAACGTGGACGATGACAACTTCCGCCCACATCTCCGCCACCAAGTGTTGATAGACACGGTGCCATTCCTCCTCTTCTTCTTGGCATTCGTTGGCTTCGTTCTGACAAAAGATGGTTTTGCCGTTGATGCCGCAGGCAAAGTGTCGATGGAGGCTTACAAATATCTCCACAACCTCTTGGCATTGCCAGCCGCCTTGGTGAGCTTCCTCGTTGGTGTGGTGCTCGTGCTTTGGGGCATCCTTGGCACAATTCTTAGCCCCACATTCCGCAAAGGCTTCTGGCTCGCAGGTGTTGGTTCTGTGCTCACCGTGATTGCCCTCTTCTTCCTCGTGGGCTACAATGGTACGAGCTATTATCCCTCAACAGCCGACTTGCAAAGTTCCTTGACGATTCAGAACAGCTCGTCCACCGAGTTCACGCTCACCGTGATGAGCTTCGTATCTCTCCTCATTCCTTTTGTCTTTGCGTATATCGCCTATGTGTGGCGCGCGCTGAGCCGAGATATTACTAAGAAAGAGATGGAGGAAACAGACCATAAGTACTAAGCCCTCCGTACATCATTCCAAAACCCTCGCCATCCCCAGTTAAGCTACGGGATGGCGAGGGTTTTCGTTACGTCTAATAAGTAAAGCCTCATCTGCTTCCGCCGATTCGTATTGTTTTAGTTCTGTGAGGCTGGGCGGATGTCGCCAGATGGGGACACCTTATATATATGGTGTGCGAACAATCTACTTACCAAGCGAAACAGCAAAGGCGGCTGTGCCTTTGATCATCGTGAGCATCATCTTCATCGGCGTATTGGCATGCACCGAGTGAGGGATGTTGGCTGGCATAATAATCGTCTCGCCCTTACGAACCGTATGGGGCGTTCCGCCAACCGTGAATGTTCCCTCTCCGTCAAGCACCTGCACCACTGCGTCGAAAGGAGCTGCGTGTTCGCTCAAACCCTGCTCGGCATCAAAGGC
>JBHAFO010000113.1:0-5537 GCA_041856145.1 Alloprevotella sp. | reverse complement strand
GCAGGGAGGCAAGTTTTCCTCTACGGAACAAATTTCTTGGGTAGTAATCCCCGTCTCCACCCATAGTAAATCACAGATTTTTCCTTCAATGATAAAGAAAATACTCTTTGGCATCATATTCTTTGGAGGCTTCCTCACAAACAGCTTGGCACAGGAGTTTTTACAATTTCCCTCCTCCGACTATTCTGTGCTCAATGGCGAAGTGCCAGAAGTCGTAACAACGATTTCTGTGACTACGCCTGCGGAAGCAAAGTATAAGGTCAGTCTTTTATATCCAGAGTACATACCATTAAATGCATCTGAGGTAAAAGCACTAAAACGCTTGGACTATACGCCTCCAACAAGTATTACGCCTCAACAGCAACTCTCTTTCGACAAAAAGAATCCGCTTCTGACAATCAGTTTCCAACCTTTCATTAGAAAGGGGAACAACTGGTTGCGCTTGGTTTCATGCAAGATTGTTGCCGAGCCATTGCAAGCAACGTTACTAACCAACAAGAGTGTCGCAGCTGCTCCCTCCCTCTTAGCAACTGCCCAATCTTCACGCTATGCGAACTACTCTGTGCTATCATCGGGGAAATGGGTAAAAATCAGAGTGGACAAAGAGGGGGTTTACCAAATCACGAGTTCTCAGCTTTCGTCCATGGGCTTTTCCGACATTTCTAAAGTAAAACTCTATGGCTATGGTGGGCAGATTTTGCCACAAGTTTTTAGCTTTACTGGAGATAATGCCCTTATTGATGATCTCAAAGAAGTCCCACTTTATAGACGTTCAAACTCTCTCCTCTTTTTCAGCGAAGGCGTTACGTCTTGGAATTGGCAGACAAACAAGTGGGTGCATGAAAACAATCCTTACAGTGCTTATGCCTACTATTTCCTGACCGAGGGCAGTAGCCCCGAGGCTTTCTCCACTTTGGAAGAGGTCAGCACAGCCAACACTACACTGACTGCTGTAACTTCTCGTGCCTTGTATGAAAAGGACGCTTATAGTTGGTTCGGTGGCGGACGAGAGTTTGTAGACAGCTATGACTATGCCTATGGTAACAAGCAGAGCTACACGATAAAAACGCCAGGCATAGTGGCAAACACTTCTGCTACAGTCGATGTTGCTTTCACGGCTTCCGATGTGTCTAATAGCACGGTGGTGAATGTGCAACTTGGTAGCACCGATTTGGGTAGTATCACACTCAGCAATTACAGCGATTACGAAAGTGCCAAATGGGCATTGCGCAATTTCTCTACAACGGCATTGGGAGAAAGCAACGACTTTACGCTTACTACAACCAAAGACCGTGCTGCTCGCTTGGACTTTATTCGTATTTCGTATCAACGCACTCTCTCTGCTACGGACAATGGTTATAGCTTTGTGCCTAACACATCGGGCAACACGGCTTTGCAAGTTGCCAATGCCAATGCTAACACTCGCATTTGGCGGTTGGGAAATTCAAGCAGTGCAGTCGCAGAAGTGGCAGGTTCACTCTCCGGGAATACTTACACAGCCAACATCAGCGCCCCAACCCGCAAGTATGTGATTGTAGACATTGCTGCCGACTATCCCACTCCGACTGTTGTTGGACAAATCCCTAATCAAAACTTGCATGCCGACACTGCGGTTGATATGGTCATTCTGCTCCCGCCAAGTGCGAAGTTCAAGGCGCAGGCAGAACGGCTCGCCACTGTTCATAGAGCTGAGGGCTTGAGAGTACGCTTGGTCAATGCTGGAGACATTTATAATGAGTTCTCTTCTGGCACGCCCGATGCTATGGCTTATCGCCGTTACCTCAAGATGCTGTACGACCGTGCAGAAACAACGGACGATATGCCCAAGTATCTCCTGCTCTTTGGAGCTTCGCTTTGGGACAATCGCCACGTAACACCAAGCACAAAGAGCTTGAGCACGGACGATTATCTATTGGCGTATGAGAAGAACACTTCTTCCAGCACGTCCAATCTGACACTTGGCACACTCAACTCATACGTTTCTGACGACCTCTTCGGCTTGATGGACGATGCCGAGGGGCGGACACCTGAGACAGAGTTATTAGATATTGCCATTGGGCGTATTCCTTGTGCCACCTTGACTCAAGCCAAGACCTTGGTTGATAAGACGCTTGCCTATTTGGAAAATACGGAAACTGGTTTTTGGAAGAACACCATCTCTATTCTTGGCGATGACGGCGATAACAATTTGCACATGACAGGTGCAGAATCTATTGCCCGGCAGGTACATGCCACAACAGATAGCACTTTTGTGGTGAAGAAATACTATTGGGATGCTTATAAGCGCACCTCTACGGCAACGGGCAACACTTTCCCCGAGGTCACAAAGATGTTGCAAGAGCAGATGACCAAAGGCTCGCTCATATTTAATTATATGGGACACGGCTCGCCCCACCAGCTTTCGCACTCCAAGCTACTCACAACCTCTGACTTTGCCACATATCTCTCGGCTGGTGCGCCTTTGTGGGTCTTCGCCTCTTGCGAAATTACGCCTTACGACCAAAACGAGGAAGACTTGGGACGCATTTCTCTGTTTAACACCGCCGGCGGTGCGGTGAGTCTGCTTTGTGCCGCCCGTGCTGTATATGCCAGCCCTAACACTGCTCTGAACGTAGCCTTTATGAAGCACGCTCTCACAGTAGGCAATACTCTGGGCGAGGCTATCCGCTTGGCAAAAAGAGATATGGTGAACAACAGCCAAGACCGCTCGGTCAATAAGATGAAGTACAATCTCTTGGGCGACCCTGCCATTGCCTTGCATCGCCCCACGAATGGCATTGTTGTGGATAGTATCAACGGACAACACGTTAGCACTTTCTCTGCACAGCAAATCAGCGCAGGTTCTGTGTTACGCATCAGTGGACATATTGAGAAGAACTCAGCCATTGCCACAGATTTTAAGGGAACAATTACGGGTAGCATCTTCGACCGTGACCAAACGATTGTCTGCGTAAACAATAGCGGTGCAACAACTGCTATGCGCTACAACGACAGAGTCAACTCCATCTACCAAGGCACAGACTCTGTCCGCAACGGACGCTTCACGCTCAATGCCATCGTGCCACGCAACATCAGCTATACCAACGACCGAGGCCGTGCTTTTCTTTATGCAGTGAACGAGGACAAAAGCGAGGAATACAATGGTGCAAACTCACAATTCTATTTCAACGGAACAAGCTCCACATTACTCGACACCGTTGGACCAAAGTTATTCATCTACCTCAACTCGCCCGACTTCCCCAATGGCGGTCGTGTGAATAGCTCGGCACTTTTCGGGGCTACTATCAGCGACGACTCCGGTATTAGCGTATCCAGCGGTATTGGGCACGGCTTGGAACTCATTATCGATGGCGACTACACGAACAGCATTATCCTCAACGATTACTTCTCCTATGACTTTGGCAGTTATCAAAGCGGAACTGTAGCCTATACGCTGAGCAATCTCTCTCCTGGTAAGCATACCCTCCTCTTCCGTGCTTGGGACGTGAACGACAACTCTACCACTGCCACACTCGATTTCATCGTCGGAGAAGTAGAAGAGTATGACGTGCAAGCAACCAACAATATGGCTACGACCTCCACTTCCTTTGTTGTGTCTTATCCCACAGACGTAACGCCAACAGCCATTACTCTGGACATTTACGACCTCGGTGGACGCTTGATGTGGCGGAAATCTTTGGCAACGACGACCAAAGGTTATGCTACCACCTCGTGGAATTTGACAGCCTTTGATGCGGCACCTGTTCCTGCAGGAGTCTATATCTATAAGGCGAGCATCACAACGGAGAGCGAATTGCACGAGACAGAGAGTAAAAAGATGATTGTTGTGAAGCAATAAATAGAAATTTGCTTCGTTTTCTTAGAGTATATCTTTCAACCCACAGCCGTGGTAAAATATCAATATGATGAAAGTAAATAAACAGACAGCCTTAGCCTTGTTCGGTGTAGCAGTTGCGCTCCCAACTTTGGCAAACGATGATATTAAGGATAAGTTCAATCCCATCCGCACAGCCGTTGTTTCGCAAACGATTGCTACGGATGCTCGTGCAGGAGCGATGGGTGATGTGGGCGTTGCCACCGACCCTGATGTACATTCGCAGGCTTGGAATGCGGCAAAGTATCCTTTCACTATCAGCCGTGCAGGCGTCAGTCTTGACTATACACCGTGGTTGCGCCAACTCGTGAGCGGTATTGCACTCATCAATGCCTCGGGCTATGCTCGTCTTGGCGACTATCAAGCAGTCAGCGGTTCAATCCGCTACTTCACCGTGGGCGATGTTACCGTAGACCCAGCTGGCACTATGAAGGTAAAGCCTTACGAGTTTGCTGTAGACGTAGCCTATAGCCGTATGCTTAGCGAGAAATTCTCTGCTGCAGTGGCTTTGCGCTATATGTACTCCGACCTCAGCGGACACTACGATAATAATGTGACGGCAGGTTCAGCCTTTGCGGCAGACCTCTCTGCCTTCTATACCAATTATATTGTCTTGGGAAGTCGTGAGTGCCAACTCAACTTCGGTTTGAACATTAGCAACATCGGTAGTAAGATTAACTTTGGTGAAGACTACTCCTACTTCATTCCCACTAATCTACGCCTTGGCTCAAGCCTGATTATCCCCGTAAATGAGTTTAACCGCTTCTCCATCTCTGCAGATATCAACAAATTCCTCGTCTCCTCAATGCCTTTACAACGCACAGACGAGACTAACGAGGACTACCAGGCGCGATTGAAGAAGGACTTCTATGACATCTCTTCTATCAATGGCATCTTTAAGAGCTTTGGCGATAGCGAGCGAGGTTTCAAAGGCGAGTTAGAAGAAATCAACTGGGGCATAGGTGCTGAATATACCTACAACGACCGTTTCAGCCTCCGTGCAGGTTACCACCACGAGAGCGAAGCACAAGGTAATCGTAAGTACTTCACTGTTGGTGCAGGCTTCCGTCTTAATGTGATGAGCATTGATGCAGGCTATGTCATTGCCACCTCCTCCTCCAACCCGCTCGACCAAACAATGCGTGTGAGCCTTTCGTTCGATATGGACGGTATTCGCGACCTCTTCGGACGCCGATAAAACTTTCTTTGAATTATAGATTATGAAAATTAGAACAGGTTTAGGTTTCGACGTTCACCGCTTGGTCGAAGATCGTCCTTTAATTATTGGCGGTATTGAAATCCCTCACACACTCGGACTCTTGGGACATAGCGATGCCGATGTGCTTATTCATGCTATTTGCGATGCCTTGCTTGGTGCTGCGGGCTTGAGAGATATAGGCTTCCATTTCCCCGACACTGCGCAAGAGTATAAGAATGTTGATAGCAAACTCCTCCTTGGTAAAGTAGTTGCCCTTCTTCGTGAAAAAGGCTGGAGTATTGGTAACATCGACTCTACGATTTGTGCAGAACGCCCTAAGCTCAACCCACATATCCCTGCGATGGTCGAATGCCTCGCAACAGTGATGGGCATTGAAAAAGAGGACATATCTATCAAGGCGACGACCACCGAAACACTCGGCTACACAGGTCGTCAAGAGGGCAT
>JBHAFO010000112.1:0-10360 GCA_041856145.1 Alloprevotella sp. | reverse complement strand
GCCGTTCCAACGCCCTCTCCTTATGACTTACGGGATTGAAGTAAGAGGGATTCTTGCACATACCAACGAGCATGGCAGCTTCATTAACGGTCAAATCACGAGGATGTTTATGAAAATAAACCTCTGATGCAGTTTTGATACCAACCGCATTGTGCAAGAAATCGAAGTAATTCAAATAAAGGGTAAGTATCTCCTCTTTGGTGTAATGACGCTCCAATTCCACTGCGATAACCCATTCTATCGGTTTCTGGAATAGACGCTGAAAGACGTTAGATGCTTTGCCCGAATAGAGTTGCTTTGCCAGCTGTTGTGTGATGGTGCTACCACCACCAGCACTCTTTTGTTGAAGAAGTCCACGCTTTATGACAGCTCGTCCAACAGCACGCGCATCTACGCCCGAATGTTCATAGAAGCGTTCATCCTCAGTGGCAACAAGTGCTTTGAATACGTTGGGAGAGATACTATCATAGTCTACGAAAACCCGATTTGAGTTCTCTGACCAAGTGCCTATAACCTTGCCATCGGCAGTAATAATCTGCGAGGCAAACTTGCTGATGGGATTTTGCAAGTCATCAATGGGTGGCATATAACCAATCCACCCTTGATGAATCATAAAGAAGAGGGATATGACTAAGAAGACAATAACTCCAAAGCCTCCCCACATATATTTGAGCACCTTTTTCCTCATATCTTTGGTGTATCTTTTCAGCTCGATTTTCTTATTTGACGCCTTGTTCATCAGCTGATTATTTCTCCAACAAATCGGGTCTTAACCGCTTGGTACGCTCTAACGACTGCGCCATTTCCCACTCGTGTATCTTTGCGGCATGACCAGACAGGAGTACCTCGGGCACTTTCCAACCTTTATACTCGGCTGGGCGTGTGTAGACTGGTGCTGCCAGTAAGTTGTCTTGAAAAGAGTCGGACAAAGCACTTTGTTCATCGTTCAAAACGCCAGGCACTAAGCGCACAACGGCATCGGCAATAGCGGCGGCTGCAATTTCTCCGCCCGTCAGAACATAATCGCCAACGCTTATCTCCTTTGTGATCAAGTGCTCACGGATGCGATAGTCTATCCCCTTGTAATGACCACAGAGAATAATAATATTCTTTTTCATCGAGAGTTCGTTTGCCATAGGCTGGTCGAATGTTTCGCCATCGGGTGAGGTAAAAATAATCTCATCGTACTCTCTTTCTGCCATCAATGCAGAAATACATTCATCGATGGGTTGGCATTGAATTACCATCCCTGCAAAACCGCCATAAGGGTAATCATCAACACGGCGAAACTTATCGTTTGAATAGTCACGCAACTGATGAACAACAATCTCCACAAGCCCTTTCTTTTGAGCCCGTGCCAAGATTGAATTATTGACAAACCCCTCCAACATTTCGGGAAGAACGGTGATAATATCTATTCGCATTTATGCCTTGTTATGGGTACTCATTTAACCCTGTTCTCCTTGCAAAGATAGTAAATAAATTCTATGCAATATCCACCTAAACGGCTTTTGCGGTCTATTCTAATTTGCTTTCTTCTCTTTAGTAGAAATGAGCGTAATCCTGCCCCTATGAGTTGTTCATATCAGGAGCATATTTAGAGTAGTTGATATGGTAGATGATTTTGATTTGCATAGACAATAAAATCTCATACCATATATTGCTGATAAAAAATGATTAAGTATCAATTCTTTATTTTCTAATAGAAATAGAATAACTCTTCGACTTATAGATTTTTGAACCTCGCACGACTTCTACCTACTAGCTTCTTTCTCTCAAAACATCTTCTCACAGATTCCCTCAAAACCACTTAATTCTAAAACAAAGCACTCCGAATTTAACGCTCTGCAACAAAGTTTAGGACAGGTCGAAGGCAAAAATTTTCTTCGCATTCTTCCTCGAGCGACAAGTTCCTTGCCTGAAAATTCGGCATGCACGTGAAGATTTTTCTGCAAGCACTCAAAAAATGCTTTGATTAGGGCAAAAAAAGAGGAAAATACGCCTATTCATCGTGCATATTTCCCTCTTGCTATTGCAAAGATAAGGCAAAACAATTTTTCCTCCAAATCGAGTTGTTGCGAAATCTAAAAGAAATCAAGGCTCTGAGCTGAGGAAGAAAAGTTTTTAACAGATAGAGAAATTACTCCCCCTCCTTTTCTGCGGATAAGCTATATCGCAGAAAAGACTTATCTTTGTTGCAGAATAGAGAATAATATGACCTACGAACAAGAGAATATCAAGCCCTATCATGCAGAGGGTAAAAAGGTTGAACAAGTTGAGCAGATGTTCGACAACATCTCTGCTCGCTATGATTTGCTCAATCACCTCCTCTCTATGGGAATAGATAAGCGTTGGCGCAAAGAGGCAATAGAAAGTCTACGACCTTACGCTCCCCAGAAAATGCTGGATATAGCTACGGGAACAGGTGACTTCGCCATTGAGAGTGCCAGGCGTTTACAGCCTCAATTGCTCATAGGTGCAGATATTTCCGAAGGTATGATGGAAGTGGCACGACGCAAGGTTGAGAATGCTCAGCTGAGCAATATTGTTTCTTTCGCTAAAGAAGATTGCTTGAACCTCTCTTTTGAAAACGACAGCTTCGATGCAGTCACTGTCGCTTATGGGGTTCGTAATTATGCAGACTTAGAGAAAGGCTTGTCCGAGATGCTCCGTGTGTTGCGCCCTGGCGGTCGTTTGGTAATCATAGAGCTGACAACGCCAGTGAAATTTCCGATGAAGCAACTTTTCAAAGTCTATGCACGATGGGTAATGCCAACCATTGGAAAATTAGTAGCCAGGGACGGAGCTGCCTACTCTTACCTCCCTGCCACAATGGAAGTATTCCCGCAAGGAGAAAAGATGCAACAAATCCTTCAGAAGATAGGCTATAAAGATGTTAAATTCAAACGGTTTACGTTCGGACTAAGCACTCTTTACACTGCCGAGAAATAACTTTCCAACTATACCTATTATGAAGCGTTACGGACTCTTAGGCTATCCGTTGGGGCATTCCTTCTCAGCCTCTTTCTTTGCTGAAAAATTCAAGCGAGAAGGCATCGCTGCTCGTTACGACAACTATGAACGTCCTTCCGTGGAGCATCTTCGAGAGTGGGTGGAGGAGGCTCAACTATCTGGTTTCAATGTGACCATACCCCACAAGCAAGCTGTGATCTCGTTCCTCGATGCTGTGACCGATGACGCAAAGGCTATTGGTGCAGTCAATGTGGTTAAGGTCGAGGAGAAAGATGGTAAGTTGTTTTTGCGAGGGTATAATTCCGATGTTATAGGCTTTGCTAATTCACTTTTGCCTCTATTAAAGGAGCATCACCGAAAAGCCTTTGTGTTAGGAACAGGAGGAGCTTCTCGTGCGGTGGTTTATGCTTTAGAAAAGTTGAACATCGAGGTAGATCTTGTCAGCCGTCGCCCTCAGCAAGGACAATACACGTATGAAATGCTCACACCGGAACTCTTGAGTACCCATCACTTGATTGTTAATTGCACGCCTTTAGGAACTTATCCTAATGTAGACACCTGCCCCGCCCTTCCCTATGAGGCTTTGACGGCGCAACACTTACTCTACGATTTGGTATATAATCCAGAAGAAACGCTATTCCTCTCCAAAGGTCGCGAGCAAGGCGCAGTAACAAAGAATGGCTATGAAATGCTCATTCTACAAGCTGAAGCCGCTTGGCAGTTCTGGCAAGAGTAGCAAAAGCTCTCCCCTATTGACAGATTTCTTTCCAGCCTTTTACAAGTGACAAGTTCAAAAAAATAGGTAGAGTTCTTGCAGTTACAAGAAAAAGAAGTATCTTTGCCGATACAACATTAGGCGGGACTCAGAGCAGTTCGCCCCTCATGAAGTCATTACATAACATTATTCACATAATTCATACTCATTATGCAAAAGTATATTTGCGTAGTCTGTGACTACATTTATGACCCAGAACTTGGTGATCCAGATAGCGGTATCGCTCCAGGCACAGCATTTGAAGATATTCCCGAAGATTGGACTTGTCCTCTTTGCGGTGTGACAAAAGAAGATTTCCAACCTTACGAAGGATAATCTAAGCGTATTGCGAGTTGAGTCGTCTGCTGACACTCAACTCGCAATTTATTTATAGCACAAATAAGGGGCGGTGCAATTTTTTATTATCTTTGCCTTTATATAATAAAACACCCACTTAGAACTTCACGCCAGCCGTATGAAGATTCCTTATTTAGACTTGCACGCCCTTAATCAACGCTTCAACACAGAGTTCGAAGTGGCTTTTCAGCGTGTACTATCATCGGGGCGGTATTTGCAAGGAGAGGAAAATGTGGGCTTTGCTCAGGAGTTTGCCACTTATATAGGGTCAGAGTATTGCGTTCCTGTGAGTAATGGTATGGATGCTTTGACGCTCATATTCGAGGCATTGATGCAAACACGAGGCTGGGAGCAAGGGGACGAAGTGATTGTGCCTGCCTTTACTTTCATTGCATCGGTCGAAGCCGTGAGGAGTGCTGGCCTATCGCCTGTATTGTGCGAAGTGACCAACGAAGGTTTATTAGATATAGACGCTATCCCTCCTCTGATAACTTCACGCACCCGAGCAATCTTGCCCGTACATCTTTATGGAACAGCTTGCAATATGACGGCTTTGTTCCAAATAGCAGAAGAGAACGCTCTACTCATCGTGGAAGATGCTGCACAGGCTCATGGCGCAAGGTTCAACGGGGAGAAAGTGGGAACTTTTGGTATTGCTTCTGCTTTTAGCTTTTATCCAGGGAAGAACCTCGGGGCTTTAGGCGATGCTGGAGCTGTCGTAACAAACGATGTAGCCCTGTTCAAGTATATACAAGCCTTGAGCAATTATGGAGCTGAGGAGAAATATTTCCACCGCTTGCATGGACACAATATGCGCATGGACGAAATCCAAGCAGCAATGCTGAGAATAAAACTTCCAGCCCTTGATACAGACAATCATTTGCGACGGGAAATTGCCAATCGTTACCTCACGGAAATAAAGCATCCTAAGGTAACAATGCTCCATGCAACAGTCAATCCCAACAGCGTTTATCATATATTCCCTATCTTTGTTGCAGAGCGAGAGAAGTGGCAAGATTATTTGGAGAAGCAAGGCATTCAGACGCTCATTCACTACCCCTTGACTATCCACCAGCAGGAAAGTTTTCAGAATAGGCATCTAAGTTTCCCGATTGCCGAGCGTTTGGCAAACACTTGCTTAAGCCTACCACTTCACCCCTTGCTCACAGAAGCAGAAGTAACCTATATTGTTGAAGCTATCAATAACTATCCAAGATGACACTCGATGTTTTAATTTGCTCACACGATAAAGGAATTGTGCGCATCAGCGATATTTTCCTCGCACCTCGTCAGGACGTGCGCTATGTAGTGTCGTATCAGTATTCCGATGCAAGGTACTTAGAACTCATTCCTCAAGATCTACTTTCACGAGAAGACGTTGTTCTTCACAAATACCAAGGCAAAGGACTTTCTGCCAACCGTAATTTAGCGTTGGCACAGGCTACTGCCGATTTGGTTTTATATGCCGACGATGACACACGGCTCTTGGAAAACACCTTTGATTTAGCATTCTCTACTTTCGAGGCACATCCCGAATTAGACATCGCTTGCTTTCAAGCTAGCACCTATACGGGAAAGATGTTGAAAGACTACCCATCTGCTCCAACTTCCCTGACAGAGATGCCCAAGGAGTATTCTGTTTCAACAATAGAAATGGTGTTCCGTAGAGAGAAGGTGCAGGACAGTATTCACTTTGATGAACGCTTCGGCTTAGGGACTAAGTTCCTGACTTGTGGCGAAGAGGAAATATGGTTTCAAGATGCGCTACGAGCAGGCTTGAAGATTGTCTACTTCCCGACCAAGATAGTAGAAACAAGTATGATGCTCAAGCGTTCGTTACTTTATGTGGAGGCTGGCGTGCAACGTAGTTATGGTGCTATCAGTTATTACAAGTATGGCAAAAAAGCTTGGTGGCATTGCCTCAAGTTTGCCCTTGATAGCACACGCAAAGGCTATTGCCACTTCTTTCCCTTTATGCGCCACCTGGCAGAAGGCATTCGCTTTATGGAGCGCACAAAATAGTAAGAAACAATCGTACAGACCTTATGCCACGACTTTCCCTACTTGTTTCAACCATAGACGAGGGCATTTGTTCCGTCGTTGAGAATATGTTGCCACACAATGAGCTGTGGCAATATATTATTATATGGCAACGACATCCCCACTATAAGCCCTCGGAACAAGCGTTGTGTGCTGAGCAAAGTTTGAAAGTGCGACAAGAGGATGTACATCTATTATATAGCGGGAGTTTAGGACTATCTAATAGTCGAAACGAGGCGCTACGTTTATGGAACAAGTCTACGGAATTTGCTCTGATTGCAGACGATGATATGCGCTACAGCCCCGAACAACTGTCCGCTTTAATCACAGCATTTGAGCAACGAACAGGCGTAGATATTCTTTGTTGTCAGGTGCAAGATTTAGCCGGTCTTCCTTTGAAGAAATATCCTACCTCAGAATTTCTATACTCGAAACGTCCAAAAGGTTACCATGTATCTTCTGTAGAAATTGTATTACGTGCCAAGCACGCTTATCCCCCTTTCGATACGCGTTTTGGATTAGGTGCGCCCTTCCTCTGTGCGGGAGAAGAAGAAATCTTTATCGACGACTGTTTTCGTCAGGGATGCCAAGTGCTATATCTGCCTTTGCTGATTGGCACAACAACCAATGCCGTTACTACTTCAGAAAAGCCCGAATATAGAATCCGAATGCAATATACAAAAGGAGCGGTGTTACAAAAAATTTATGGACGCTTCGGTGGTTTGCTCCGATTGGTAAAAGCAGCCTTTTCTCCATTGAGAAAAAATTCCTTGACTGTGTTCAGAAACTATCTCAAAGGCTATTTCTATGTCTGAACTTCTTCGGAAAACAAGCGAGGAAACGCTCTTTTCCATCATTATCCCCATATTTAATCGTGCTAAACACCTGCCACGTCTATTTGCCTCTCTCTCGCAGATACACGCTGGAGAGGGGGAAATTTTGTTGGTAGATAATGGTTCTACAGACAACTCTCTACAGCTCTGTCACAACTTTCAGCAATCATTCGCTCTGACAGGCTGGCGTGTGCAAGTACTTGTGCAAGAACAACCTTCAGCCAGCGCAGCACGCAATTTGGGAGCAACGATGGCAAAGGGCAAGTATCTCTACTTCTTCGACAGCGACGATGAGTTCGACAGCCGTTTCCTGCAAGATGCTCAACCTCTGATTGGAACAGCCGATTTGCTCTGCGCTCCCACATTGATGGTATTCCCCGATGGTACAACGAAGAAGCGGTTTATGCCAAAGGGGCACCTACTTTTGGGACACCTATTAGCTGGTAGTTTTTCCACACAAAGCTATTTGGTCAGACGAACCTTTTGGGAAAAAGTTGGCGGATGGGACGAAACACTAAGACAATGGGACGACTGGGAATTGGGTGTACGCCTATTGCTCCATTACCCATCTATCCAATGGTTGTCCGGCACAGCTTATCATCGCATTTATCAGCACGAACAGAGTCAAACAGGCACGCCTTTCGCCCAATCTCTCCCCTATTACAGCAAAGCCTTTGAAGCTGTCGCAACCCAGTTGCACCGCCAAAGCTATTTCTCAAAGCACGAGCAATCCGTATTGCTCATCGCCTTGTGTGGAAAGAAGCTCTTGCTTTCAGCCATAGCACACCGACAAGGCGAAACAACTGTTGCCCAGCAATTTTCAAAGGAAGCCTTCTCCGCACTGTCGGGGCGAACAAAACAAGTGTTCAAGGCATTATATCACCTCGATCGATGCGGACTGAAAGCCCTTTGGCGCATTTATTATTTATATTGCAGGCTTTCTCTTTCGATAAAATAGTGTAACTTTGCACCCACTTATGGCAGAATTAAAGCATAACTACACCGCGCAAGAAATAGAGGAACTTCGTCAGTGGTTTGAAGCTCACCGCAGTGAAATCCCCACCACGATGGACTTAGGGGCTATTGTGTATAACAATTTGCCAAAAGCTATCGAAGGGCTTTTTGCTATTGCAGATCAGCATCACGCCAACCCAACTTTCTCTGGTCAGGTTAGATGGCTATATGTCATTAAGGAAGAGCTGGAGAAGCTCAAAGGATAAAGCGTTCGTCCTTATCCCTTTTTTCATCCGCCTATTATAGGCCGAGTGCTTGGCAAACCTCGTAAAAAACAAGATATATGAACCGACAACTAAACGTCAGTCTCCCTTTTATGATTATGGGAGCACTTTTCTGCGTGTGTCTCATCGCAGCGAATTTGTTTGAAAGTAAACAAATTGCCTTAGGCCCTTTAGAAATAACCGCAGGGCTTATTGTATTTCCAATTTCTTATATTATTAACGACTGTTTGGTCGAAGTTTGGGGCTTTTCCAAAACCAGAATTGTTATCTGGATGGGATTTGCGATGAACTTCTTCTTTGTGTCAATGGGTGCTTTGGCTGATTGGTTGCCTGGCGCACCTTATTGGACGAGCGAAGAGGGTTTCCATTCCGTGTTTGGAGTAGCCCCACGCATCGCCCTCGCCTCCTTCATCGCCTTTTTGGTAGGCTCTTTTATCAATGCCTATGTGATGAATCGTATGAAAAAGCAGGCGAAAGAAGGCAAAGGCTTTTCTGTACGTGCCATTCTCTCTACCCTTGCGGGCGAAACGGCAGACTCTGTCATCTTCTTCCCTTTGGCTTTGGGCGGGATTGTGCCCTGGGACGCTTTGTGGAAGATTATGCTTTGGCAGGTGTTCCTCAAGACAGCTTACGAAGTGATTGCTCTGCCCATTACCATTCAAGTGGTGAAATATGCCAAGCAATTTGCCGATACAACTGACGTAGAACCCTTATCTGCTCAGCGATGAAAAGGCAAACAGCCCTCGTAGTGTTCAGTGGCGGGCAAGACTCAACCACTTGTCTTTACTGGGCAAAAGAGCATTTTGAAAAGGTCGTAGCCCTCACTTTCGCCTATGGGCAAAAGCATGCCTTGGAAGTAGAGCAAGCCCGAGTAATAGCTGAAGAAGCTGGCGTAGAGTTTCATCTTATGGATACCAACTTTATTGCCACTTTGGGGCATAACTCCTTGACAGACCACAGCATTGAAATGGACAAGGAAAAGCCCAAAGATGGCCCTCCTAACACTTTTGTGCCTGGACGTAACCTATTTTTCTTGAGTATTGCCGCCGTCTTCGCCCGTGAGAGAGGCATTTACGATCTCGTGACAGGCACTTCGCAGACCGATTTCTCTGGCTATCCCGATTGTCGTGATGCCTTTATCAAGAGTTTGAACGTAACACTCAACTTGGCAATGGACGCAGAATTTTGTATCCACACACCCTTGATGTGGCTCGACAAATGCGAAACTTGGGCATTGGCAGACCGCCTCGGTGTTCTTTCTCTTGTGCGAGAGCAAACGCTCACTTGCTACAATGGTATCGTGGGCGATGGCTGTGGTAACTGTCCGGCTTGTACCCTCCGCCGTGAAGGCTTAAACAAATATCTATCCATCCGAACCAAACAATAAATACAATAACTTATGGCAGTTAGAGAAGAAGATAACCTGCAAGCCTTGGGTACGAAAACCGAATATAAGCAAACTTATGCGCCCGAGGTGCTGGAAAGTTTTGAGAACAAGCACCCCGAGAACGACTATTGGGTGCGGTTTAATTGTCCAGAATTTACAAGTCTTTGCCCCATCACTGGTCAGCCTGATTTTGCAGAGATACGTATAAGTTATATTCCTGCCCAAAAGATGGTCGAGAGTAAGAGTCTGAAACTCTATCTCTTTAGCTTTCGTAATCATGGCGACTTTCACGAAGATTGTATCAACATCATTATGAAAGATCTCATCCGCCTGATGGATCCAAAGTATATTGAAGTAACAGGACTATTCACTCCTCGCGGTGGAATCAGCATTTGGCCTTATGCCAACTATGGTAAGCCTGGCACAAAGTTTGAGGCCTTGGCACAACAACGCTTAGCGCAACACGATTTGGGATAAACGCTCCAAAAGCGTTCACTCTCACCGACCTTATCACATTTTCAACCGCTCTGCAAGTAATGTTTGCAGGGCGGTTTTACGTATTCTCCCGATCGGCTTTCGCCCAAACTTCTGATTTGGTAACACTGCACTTAAAAGTCTACGCTCCTCGCCCACAAAACAAGTTCTTTGCACCCGCATTTTTATCTGCAAGCGTAGCAAAGGTAGTGTCCTCAAAAGTGTGTAAGCTCATATTCTTATTCATTCGAGGCATGAGTATTGATACTGTTTATTATTTTGCTTTTTGATTGTCATTGCTTAG
>JBHAFO010000111.1:0-2545 GCA_041856145.1 Alloprevotella sp. | reverse complement strand
CTGATCTTCTCGCCTCCCTCCGCCAATATTTTTGTTTAGCAGGCTGATATTTTCGTTTAGTGGCGGAGAAAAACTCTAGTTATCACTGATAATTATATAGATTTCAGTGCAAACTATATAATTATCAGTGCAAATTATATAATTTGCACTGATAACTAAAGTTTTCTTGCGCCTCCAGCCGAAAATATCAGCCTGCTAAACAAAAATATTGGCGCAAGGATGAAAATTCCACAGCCGAACGAAGGGCTTGGCGAAGCCTTATTCTTCCTTTTCCAAATGGTAAGTACAAAAAGAGTGTGTAAGCTCCAAAGAATACGAACTTTGAAACTTACACACTTTTCAGAACACTACCTATGGCGGGGGACTAAGGGAGTTTCTCCCAACGCCCATCTTCATGCATCACCACCGTCCACGGATGCCATTCCGTATGCGCCAATTCCGATTGCAGAGGATAGTAGCGAACAATCCGATCGCCTTCTATCTCCAGCACTTGATTGTGAAGCATTTCTTTCTCTGGCGTTTGGAGCTGGCTGACGGCAAGGCGTCGCGGTTTCTCCGTCATCATTGCCATTCTTTCTTAGGCGACCAGTTCCCTGCCTCCCAGCCTTTGCCTTTGCTGGGGGCATAAGCGGGTTTGTCGCTCACTTGATTGTTCAGCGACAAGGATAAGAGTTGCGCCTCTACCCTTATCTTTATAAATTGAGGACGCACATACGGACGTTGTTTATAGTTCTTCATCGTTTCAACCATTTACTTGCGTTTGTAATATAAAGACCTTGTGCATTGGGTTGCACCTTCCGACCCCAAAGGTCATAAGTTACAGATGTTTTTTCAGGAGGAGCTACAACTGTGTGCAAGCCCACAACACCATCGCCATCTAAGAAGAAACCATTTGGAGAAGGTGTAGTTTCAGCAGATAACACCAAGTAGGCACGATTGGCAGGCATCGCAAAAGGCTTGCCCTCCTCTGCTCCCCAGAAAAAGCCGAAGTTTTTCCCGTCATTGCTATAGGTCAGTTTATAATAAAGGTTCGCACCACTTTCTTCTGCTATCACACCTGCAGTAGAAGTGCCTCGAAGGAGATTGCCAACCGTTGGCGTTTGTCCCACTTCTGTGGTTGGGAGCAAGGGGAAAAGCCCAACCTTATTCTTCGTTGTACTCTGCAACAAGAGCGGCGTATTTGGCGGAACAATGCTCCCTGCCGAATATTCGTAAGGCATGTCAATGGTTGCCCTTCCCGTGGCTCTCAGAACCGAAGAGCCTTTCAAGCCCTCTGGCATCACATAGGAGGCATCCGTGTAGTAGGTGGCATAGCCAACAGGCTGTACCGTTACGTTCTTCACCTCACTCTGCTCCAGCACCCTTACGTTGGCTTCCGTCGCATTGCTCGTAAGCACAAAGCCCTCACCCGCTCGGTAAGTAACGACTTCACTGGTCGCAACATTCATAAGTTGCACTTTCTCGCCAGCCTCTTCCAATCGCCAGTTCGGTTTTCCTTGCTGAACATCCGCATGGAAAGCCAATGCGCCGTCAATAATGGTCAGATATTCTCCTTTCTCATTCTTCAGCAAAAGTTTGTCCTCAACAACTACTTTGTCCAGAGCTACAATGTCTCTGCGTCGACCAGCATAGAGCACACCATTCTGAAGACTTACATTTTCGACAATGCTGAGATTTGTACCTGCCATTCCCAGAGTTGCTCCGTTCTCCTCGGCATAAAGCACCAAACGATTTCCACCGCCTTTGTGCATATAGGCATAAGGAGAACCTTTCTTTACGAACAAGCAAGGGCGAAGCACCTCTGGCGGTAGCGTTGTCTTCTTATCTCCATAAAAGACAAAGGTTGATTTATTAAAAAGTATCTTTCTATCTTTCGCAGAGGGACGACCAATATATGGTGCTGTACCTCCAGTCACATAGTTATAGAGAGTGGTTGACACAGTAGAATCCTTGTTCATATAAAGCTTGCTCGAAGCATCTCGCAAGAACTCATTCTTTTCATTCTTAAACTGGTAAGCAAGCTGACCTCCATAGACTGACGCTTTTAGATGCAACCGCAACACTTTGCCATTGTCCTCTAAAAGAATACTGTCGTTCTGAATCCTCGTGGCTAAACCACGAAACCCCTTGCCACTGCTCTCCATTGTTGCCACATAAGCTTTGGGGGCATAATCGCAAGCCAAGATATACTCAGCACCAGCGACCAACTGCGCAGCATCGACAACTTTCACAAAAACTTCCTGCGCAGATAGTCCCCACGGGGATACAAGGAGCGCCGTTGTCACACAACATTTTTTTAGCTTCATAGGAATTACATTTTATGAGCCGTAAGTAATAGATAAAAGAGAAGGAACACAAATCCTTTGTTTTCACGGTACAAAGATATCTCATCCATATAAATTAACAAAACATATTGTCAATTTTTCATCTCTAAGCCCTCCAATTTTAAGTCTTCAGCCAGAAAATAGAACCCACCCCACAAAATGTTCCATCCACTCCTATCCAAATTCCACTCCTTGCGTTCACATTTTTTCCTCCTTGCGCT
>JBHAFO010000110.1:0-3152 GCA_041856145.1 Alloprevotella sp. | reverse complement strand
TCGAGAAAGCCATCTCGCAAGGTGCAACAGCCATTGTGCAAAGTCGTCCCCTCCCCACAAACCCAGTGGAGGGCATTACCTATATCCTTGTTGCGGATACAGAAGACGCAGTGGGCAAGGTTGCCACACAATTCTACGGCGACCCTTCACGCTCCCTGCGCTTGGTGGGCGTGACAGGTACGAATGGAAAAACCACAATCGCCACAGTTCTTTATCAACTCTTCCGCGGTTTGGGTTACCGAGTTGGGCTTTGCTCCACCGTTTGCAACTATATCGACGGCACTGCCATAGAGGCTTCGCACACCACCCCCGACCCCATTACGCTCAATCGCCTATTGGCAGAGATGGTCGATGCGGGTTGTGAATATGCTTTCATGGAGTGCTCTTCCCACGCCATACAGCAGAAACGTATCGGCGGACTGACTTTCGCAGGTGGCGCATTCACCAATCTGACACGTGATCACCTTGATTATCACAAGACCTTCGAAGCTTATCGCGACGCGAAGAAGGCATTTTTCGACAACCTGCCCAAGGAGGCTTTCGCAGTGACCAATGCCGACGACAAGAATGGGCGAGTTATGGTGCAAAACTGCAAGGCTGAAGTCAAGACCTATAGTACCCGTGCCGCCGCCGACTATAAGGGGCGAATCGTGGAGGAGAGCATAGAAGGAATGCTCCTTGATATTGATGACATAGAGGTCAGTGTTCGTTTTGTGGGTCGCTTCAACGTGTCGAACCTCTTAGCCGTCTACGGCGTTGCCCTCGGCTTGGGCATTGAAAAAGTCGAAATCTTGCGTGTGCTTTCTACGCTTCACCCCGTCAATGGACGCTTTGAAGCCATTCACTCCCCCAATGGTTTTGCTGCGATTGTCGATTATGCGCACACGCCCGATGCCTTGGAGAATGTCCTTTCTGCAATCCGTGACATCGTGCGCGACGGTCGTGTCATCACAGTGTGCGGTGCAGGTGGCAACCGCGACAAGGGCAAGCGTCCGCTCATGGCGCAAGAAGCGGCTCGCCAAAGCGACCGGGTGATCATCACCAGCGACAACCCTCGTTTTGAAGAGCCTCAAGCCATCATCAACGATATGCTGGCAGGGCTTGACGCAGAGCAGATGAAGAAAACACTTGCTATTGCCGACCGCCGTGAAGCCATTCGCACTGCCACGATGCTTGCCGAGAGAGGCGACATCATCCTTGTCGCAGGCAAAGGCCACGAGCCTTATCAAGAAATTCAAGGCGTCAAGCACCATTTCGACGACCACGAAGAAATCCGTGCCGCCTTTGGTTTAGACAAATAATCGCATCCCTTTTCTACATTACGCTATGCTCTATTACCTCTTCCGCTTTCTCGAAGAATTTGGCATATCAGGTTCACGCCTTTGGAGCTACATCTCGTTCCGCTCCCTCTTGGCTTTTATGTTGGCACTCATCATCTCGCTTTGGTTTGGTGAGCGATTTATCCAATGGATGAAGCGTCGCAACATCAGCGAGACCCAGCGAGATGTGTCGATCGACCCTTTCGGTGTGAACAAGATCAATGTTCCTTCGATGGGCGGTATCATCATTTTGATTGCCATCCTCGTGCCAGTAATCCTCCTCGGTCGCCTGCGCAACATCTATCTCTTGTTGATGATCGGCACAACCGTCTGGCTCGGACTTTTGGGCTTCTTGGACGATTACATCAAGATTTTCAAGAAAAACAAAGATGGGCTTTCGGGCAAACTCAAGCTCGCAGGGCAAATGGCATTAGGACTTGCCGTTGGACTGACCCTGTATTTGAGTCCCGATGCCGTGATTCGTGAAAATGTGGAGCGCCACCGCATGGGCGAAAAGACGGAGGTTGTCGTTTCGGTGGAGCATAAAAACGAGGCTGTAAAGTCTACCAAGACCACGATTCCCTTCGTGAAATCGAACAACCTCGACTATACGGAAATTTTCTCCTTCCTCGGAAAATACTCTTCCGCTGCAGGCTGGATCTTCTTCGTGCTACTGACCACGATTGTGATCACCGCGGTGTCCAACGGAGCAAACCTTAACGATGGTATGGACGGTATGGCAGCGGGCAACTCTGCCATTGTCGCAGCGGCGTTGGCAGTCCTTGCCTACGTTTCGAGCCACCTTGAATTTGCCGCCTACCTTAATATTATGTACATTCCTGGCACGGAGGAACTCGTGGTGTTCATCTCCGCTATGGTGGGAGCACTCATCGGTTTTCTGTGGTACAACGCCTATCCAGCACAAATCTTTATGGGCGACACAGGGTCGCTTGCCATTGGCGGCATCATCGGTGTTTTGGCAATCATCATCCACAAGGAGTTGCTCCTTCCCGTGCTTTGTTTCATTTTCTTCATAGAGAGCTTGAGCGTCATCTTGCAGACCCAATACTTCAAGTTGGGCAAACGTCGGGGCGTGCGCCAACGCATTTTCAAACGTGCGCCCATCCACGACACCTTCCGCACACTTCCCTCGCAGATGGATCCCGAGTGTCGTTACGTCTTTGGCAACTGGCCAAAGGGAGCATGGCACGAATCGAAAATCACCGCACGCTTCTGGATCATGACCATCCTCTTGGCTGCAGCAACGATCATCACGCTCAAAATTCGATAGCTCGTTAAGGGGAAACAGGCGTGCCAAGAGGCAATGCCAACCCCTTGTCAAGTTTTAAGATAAGACGCCCTTTGTGGCGTCTATCTTTTGATCTTTTCCAAACTATCATAAGAGATTGATTTTCAGAGAAGCGCAGCAGTAAAAATTTCATGCACCTGGAGAAAATTCTCCAAGCCTTGGAAAAAATCCGGGAGGCGCATCAAGAAATTTCTTCAGGCGCATCAAGAATTTCCAAGTTGCGCCACTTAAAAAATCATCTCCCGCAGGCGCAAGAAGGAGGTGACGCATTTTGTAATAAAAAGAGCGGTTCAAGGAGCGTCTTCTCCCCCAATCGCTACACCCAAAGTCACATAAAACTGCATCATCATGCAACAACTCGTCATTTTAGGAGCCGCGGAGAGCGGTGTTGGAGCTGCCATTTTGGGACAGCAAAAGGGCTATTCTGTGTTTGTGTCCGACATGGGCACAATCAAGGAGCGTTACAAAGCCCAGCTCGATGCCCACAATTTGGATTGGGAGGAGGGACAGCACACTGCGGAGCG